>CAYOFK010000001.1:0-15090 GCA_964403185.1 uncultured Rikenellaceae bacterium
AAAAATCAATTAAGAAAAGACTGTCAGTGGTCCTAAGAATGGGTAGTACTATCTTTTAAATAGCGTGACGATTTGAATTGAAAATATGGATTTTTGCTTAACAAGAAGCACTGATCCATGAATCAAAATAAATATATCTTCGCTCAATGGACTTGTCCCCAAAAATCTATGTGTTATAAAACATGTTTTACTTATTTACACTCAATCATCATACGTGACAGTAGCTATCTGAATTTTACCACTACGTGATCAGGTTTATGAGCTCTGGGAATAAATCGGTACTTTTGTTGTATAAATTTTAAGCAACCATGTCGCAATTACCGAGTTTTTTCAGGATAGGGGAACCTAAGCGGTTTAACTACCAGCCGCGGTATTATGATGAGCAGAAAGAAGACCTGCAACAGAGGATCCGGCAGATCGAGCAGGAAATGGGTGTTGATCATGGTGAATCCTATGTGCCCAGGATACGAAAAGGCCAGATGGGCGATCTGTTCAGGAGAAGACGAAAGAAGCTTCAAAAACAGTCCAATATCAGGCTTTTTGTCATCATTCTCATACTCCTTTTTATTTCCTGGTGGTTATTTTTCCGTTAAGAGACAACGCATCCCATGGCGGACATCATTCAATTATTACCCGATTCTGTTGCCAATCAGATCGCAGCCGGTGAGGTTATTCAGCGGCCCGCTTCCCTTGTTAAGGAACTGGTTGAGAATGCGGTGGACGCCGGAGCTACAGAAATCAAAGTTCTTATCAGGGATGCCGGAAAAGAACTGGTTCAGGTCATCGACAATGGTTGTGGAATGTCAGATACCGACGCACGCCTGGCTTTTGAACGTCATGCCACTTCAAAGATCAGGAAGGCAGAAGATCTGTTTGCCATCCGTACCATGGGATTCAGGGGTGAAGCACTGGCCTCCATTGCAGCGATTGCACAATTGGAAATTAAAACCAGAAAACAGGAAGAAGACCTGGGCACGCAGATCCGGATTGCCGGCTCCAAAGTAGAAAGCCAGGAACCCGTTTCCTGTCCGCCGGGCACAAACATCTCCGTAAAAAATCTTTTTTTCAACATTCCTGCCCGGAGGCGTTTTCTGAAAACAAATTCGACTGAATTAAGACATCTGACCATTGAATTCCAGCGCATTGTGCTGACATTGCCACAGGTTACATTTGCTTTGTATCATAACGATTCTGAGATCTACAACCTGCCTTCGGTCCAGGCGCTTCCACAAAGGCTGGCGGGCGTGTTTGGAAAAGCCATCCTGCCCAATCTGATCCCGGTGCATACCGACACAAGCATTGTGAAAGTTACAGGACACATCGGAAAACCGGAATTTGCCAGAAAAACCTTTGGCGAACAATTCTTTTTTGTAAACCACAGGTTCATGCGGCATCCTTATTTCCATAAAGCAATTACAGAAGCATATAACGAGATATTGCCCCCGGAAACCATTCCTTCTTATTTTATATACTTTGATATTGATCCGGTCAGCATCGACATCAATATTCATCCGACGAAAATGGAAATAAAATTTGAGGACGAACGGGCTGTCTGGCAGATCCTTCATGCCAGCATCAGGGAGGCGCTTGGGAGATTCAATATTGTGCCCTCCCTGGATTTCGAGTCGGAAGGCGTCATAGACATCCCGGTTTTGAGCAAGGACACCGAGATCCATCACCCACAGGTACCTGTAAATCCCGGATTTAATCCATTCAATAGTAACAGGCAGAGCCCGGGCACGCCGCCCCCGCAAGATCCGTTCTATAAAGACGACCTGAGACAGTGGGAAAAGCTGTATCAGGGACTGGAATCAACAACTCCGGATCAGGGAAGTTCCCATACTGCCGGTCCTGACCAGCAAAGCGCCATAGATATTGGAGACTCTGCACATTTGAACAAGCTGTTCCAGTTTAAAAACCGGTACATTCTCACACCTGTGAAATCCGGATTGATGGTCATTGACCAGAAAAGGGCACACGAACGCATTTTATACGAATATTTTCTTGAACTGAAGGGATCTGAAAGGGGGGATTCACAAAAAAGTCTTTTTCCACACACTGTTGAGCTCAATCCGGCCGACCACATGCTGTTGCTTGAGATCCTGAGTGATCTCAACCACATTGGATTCGACATCCAGGATCTTGGCAACAATGCCATTATCATTAATGGTTTCCCATCCAATGCTGATGCTCAAAATCCACAACAAATCATTGAATCCCTTCTGGAAGCTTACAAGATAAGCCAATCGGATCCTAAAATATCCCATACTGAGAACATTGCCGCTGCCTGCGCCAGGGCCTCTGCCATCTCATACGGGAATCCATTAAGTCCGGAAGCAATGCAGGATCTGGTTGACCGGCTCTTTGCCTGCAGGAATTCGAACTACAGCCCATTCGGTAAAAGCATTCTTACCATCATCCCGCTTGATGAATTTGAAGAAAAACTGAAATGACGGGAATATGCCATTTTGTCCGGCAAGTAATTTTATCTTCAATTTTTTATCTTTGGCTCGAGTATTGTTAGTTATTTCCTGATTTTATAATTATTTGCAACCAAATTACAATCTCAGAGTCACAGTAATCAGCCTGGAACCTATCAACAGTGAATTATTTTAGATCGGCATACGGAACCACCCCCCCTGTAGTAAGGAACCTTATAATACTAAACGTGTTGTTTTTCCTGGCCACCTGGACCTTTGCAAAGACATTTGGGTTTGATTTGACTTCCAGGCTGGCCTTGTTTTATCCTGCGTCGGAGTATTTCAGGCCTTACCAGTTCATCACCCATATGTTCATGCATGGCAACCTGACACACATCGCCTTTAATATGTTTGCCCTGTGGATGTTTGGCAGGGTACTTGAAAATGTTTGGGGAGGAAAACGTTTCTTTATCTTCTACTTCATTACAGGATTGGGTGCAGCTACCCTTTATACCACGGTAAACTGGCTTGAAGCTGCCTCTGTGAAAGCACAACTGACTCCTGAACAGATCAGGACAGTTTACCAGGAGGGATATATTGCTTTCAGCCAGGGGAAGAATTTTGTTGATCCCTTAATGGGAAAATTAAATCTGTTACTCAACGTTCCCGTTGTAGGAGCATCCGGAGCAGTATTTGGTATCTTATTAGGGTTTGGAATGTTGTTCCCGAACACCCGGTTAATGTTACTATTTCCTCCCATACCTATTAAAGCGAAATATTTTGTGATAATATATGGAGCCATTGAATTGTATCTGGGCATTACCCGGCCAGGAAGCAATATTGCTCATTTCGCACACCTGGGGGGCATGTTATTTGGATTCATCCTGATAAAATACTGGAATAAAGGCAGAAAGAACTTTTTTTAGGGCGAATATGAATCTTGTTGAAGAAATTAAGGACTCTTTCAGGCAGGGAACCTCACTTACCAGGCTTATATATATAAACCTTGGGGTTTTTCTTTCTGTAAAGATTGTTTATATTTTCCTCTTCCTGTTTAATGCAGAAGGGGCCGCATCGGGACTGGTGACGTGGCTTGCCGTGCCTGCTTCCCTCAACGAACTTATCAGGAACTTCTGGACCCCACTGACCTACATGTTCTACCATGAGGGATTCATACACATCCTGTTTAACCTGCTCTGGTTGTATTGGTTTGGTAAGATCTTCCTGGAATATTTCGACCAGAAAAAGCTGGTTTCCGTGTATCTTATGGGTGGATTGTCCGGTGCTTTCCTATACATCTTCTCATTCAATATATTCCCTGTATTTGCAGGTTTGATCAATCAGTCTGTAGCGCTGGGCGCTTCTGCTGCTGTAATGGCCATAGTGGTTGCCACCGCGGTTTATGTTCCCAATTATGTGGTGCGTTTGTTACTCATCGGGCCGGTACAAATTAAATACGTTGCCCTTGTGGTTTTCTTATTTACTTCCGTGCTTGATTTTTCATCGAATACCGGAGGTAAAATTGCCCATATTGGAGGTGCTTTTTTAGGTTATATCTATACCCTGCAATATAAAAGGGGAAAAGACATGGGCCGCGGATTCAACAGGACGATGGATGGTTTCTTTAATCTGTTTAAAAGACGAAGCAAATTAAAAGTCACCCATAAAAAGCCCCCTGAAAACGATCTGGATTATAATAAAATGAAGGCCGGGGAGCAGCAGGAGATTAACAGGATCCTTGATAAAATCTCCAAAGGGGGTTATGACAGCCTTACAAAGGCTGAAAAAGACACCCTGTTTAAAATGAGTGATAAGAAATAATAAACCCCGGATGCGGATCAGGGGAGTACAATACAGGTTCTATAAATACTTTTGAAAAAAGTTCTTAACAGATTTGTAAAGGGTTTGTCCTGGATTTTCTTTGCAGGGCTTCTGATATCCTATGTTTCGGTCTGGATCAATCCGGGCAGCTTCTGGTTGCCTGCATTATTTGGCCTGTTTTTCCCTTATATACTCATCATTAATCTGCTTTTTCTCGGATATTGGATCTACCTTAAGAAAAAGGCAGCACTGGTTTTTGGGCTGGTGGTTATTTTAGGTTGGGGGCATGTGAGGAACAATTTCCAGCTCCTCAAAAAAGAACCCCCCGAATCCCTGAACAGCGGAGGCCCCCAAAGCATTTCAATCATGACTTACAATGTCAGGTTGTTTGACTTTTATCATTCCGCCTATCCCGTGGAAACCAGGGCCAACATCACCGGTTTCATAAAGAAGCTGGGGAAAAACATTATTTGTCTTCAGGAAATCCTGACTCAGGATACTCCGCAGTACAATGAACAAACATTGAGAGATGCCTTCAATATGCACCCTTATGTATATCTTAAATTCAGCCCTTCCGTGAAGCAGACAACACATTATGGAATCGGAATATTTTCATCCTTCCCCATCATCCACAGGGGGGAAATTACATTCGAAAACACCTTCAATCTCTGTATTTTTGCAGATATCAAGGTTGGAAACGACACTATAAGGGTTTATAACAGTCATTTGCAATCCTTTCAACTTGGATCAGGAAATTTCAAATTTCTGACAGAATTTGAGAATACCTTTGAAGATGAGACCCTTGATGAACTACAGGATCTCACCTCCAGAATGAAAAAGGCTTACATCAAGAGGGCTGAGCAGGCAAGAAAAGTATCCGGCCATATTCTTGACTCTCCATACCCGGTGATTGTTTGCGGGGATTTTAATGACACACCGGTTTCATACACATACCACCGGATTCGCGATGGATTAAAAGATGCATTTGTTGAGTCAGGATATGGCCTTGGTAACACTTATGCACAAATAAAGCCTTCCTATCGCATTGATTTTATATTGCACAGCCAAAACTTCAGGTCCTATGATTTTAAGGTGCACGACCGTGATTATTCAGATCACTATCCCATAAGCACCCTTATGGAATTTTCTTCAGAATAATTGGGTTACACGTGAAAAGTCAACATTTCCGCCCGTCAGGATCATGCCCAGATGGTTGCCGTCAATAGCAGAAGGATTTTCAAGAAGAATTGCCAATGGCAACACAGCAGAAGGTTCGACAATTATTTTCATCCGTGTCCAGATCAGTTTCATGGCTTCAATAATGGAAGTTTCTTCAGCGGTAATAATATCATCCACATTTGCGCGTATGATCTGAAATGTCATCGGGGACAACGAGGTCAGTAAGCCGTCCGCAATGGTACTGGGATTTTCTGAAGGGAACAATGTATTGGCATGAAAGGACCGGCATGCATCGTCAGCATTTTTTGGTTCCGCCGCATATACTTTCATGCCGGGACGCATCCCCCGGACGGTGATTGAGGAACCTGAAATCAGACCCCCTCCGCCAACCGGAGCGATCAATGCATCAATCTGCGGAGCATCTTCAAGAAATTCAATAGCGGCGGTTCCCTGGCCTGCAACTACATTAAAGTTATTAAACGGATGAATGAATGCAGCCCCGGTTTTCCGCAGCACATCATTCAATGTTGATTCTCTGGATTCCAGTGTGGGCTCGCAAAATACAATCTCTGCACCATAGCCTTTAACAGCCTGTTTCTTAACTTCAGGTGCATTCCGGGGCATTACTATCCATGCTTTTATTTTCTGCATCTTCGCAGCTAAAGCCAGGGCTGCAGCATGATTTCCTGATGAATGAGTGGCTACTCCGGCTTTTAGACGATGTTTTTTAAGGCAAGCCACGGCATTTGTAGCGCCCCTGTATTTAAATGCCCCGACTTTTTGAAAATTCTCACATTTAAAATACACATTACGTCCGGCAATTGTATTTATTGCTTGTGATGTCAGTACAGGTGTGCGGTGTACAAAGGGCTTGATTCGTTCCTGTGCTTTTTGAATATCAGACAGTTCCGGGATATGTATTTTCATTCGGGGTCGATTATTAACTTATTTCCTATTTTTTTCTCCGGGATACTTCCGGATGTAGTTTTCAAATGTTGTTTTTACTGCTTTCAGGATGACATACTCAGACGACACAAGCAAAAAATCTTCCGGCAAGTTACAGTAAGCCATGAATTTTTCCAGCTCTTTACCTGAAAGTCCGGTGAGTTCTCCAACAATTTGCACGTTGAATTTCATCTCAATGGTCTTCCTTTTTTCAATTTCTGCAAGTATTTTTTCAAGTTTCTTTTTGCTGCGTTCTTCCTTTGTTTTCATCGAGAAATTAAAACCAACCCTGACTTTGTCCCACGCCACTGCTTCTTCGGCAGCCATTCTGTTAATGTATTGTCTGGTGCGCTCTTCAGGTGGTACAGGAGGCCTGGCATTTAAAACCTTTTGTTTGAACTGTTCATAACTTCCAAGGCCGTGGATATCGACTTCATCAATCATGTAAGATATTTCACGTATAAAAATTGTTTTATTATATTCGGTTGAAGGCCAGAAAGCCGGCAACACAAAATGCAGTTTTTCATGGGCAAGTACGGATATTATCAGGGAGTCGTTCCGGCGCATATAAATAGTGAAAAATCCCAAACTGTCCGTTGTGGTCCCGATGCTCAATCCGGGATTCATAATATGTGCATCGGAAACAGGCTTATCAGTGTACACACTCCTTAATTGGCTTTTTACTGTAACAAGGGTGTCTGAAGAAACCAAGTCCTGGCCACCGGCAGGAAATGCCAGAATGCATAATAAAAAGACGGTATAATAGAGCTTCCTCAAAAAACAACAGACTGCTTATGCAAAAAATACGTATTAAAGTTAACCATCTATTCCGTTTTTGTGACTTAAAAAAAGTTAAAGGAATTTAATTGGTCAGCCTTGTTAAAACAGGCCGACCATTCACTATTCCTCATGTGGGCGCATTACTTTTTATTCTTCACATATGTATCGAACCATTGCAGGGCCTCCCAGTGCTGGTGCAGAATGGATTCACGGGCCGCATATCCATGACTTTCCCTGGGAAGGAATACCAGCCGCACTGTGGCACCATGCCCTTTCAGTGCTGCGTAGTACCGTTCACTTTGAATGGGAAATGTCCCGCTGTTATTATCTGCAGCGCCATGGATCAGCAATATTGGATCCTTAACTTTATCGGCATGCATGAAGGGTGACATGGTATAATAAATTTCAGGAGCTTCCCAGTAGGTTCTTCTTTCGTTTTGGAAACCAAAAGGGGTAAGTGTTCTGTTGTATGCTCCGCTTCTGGCCACGCCGGCCGCAAACAGTCTTGAATGAGTGAGTAAATTAGCGGTCATAAAAGCACCGTAGGAGTGGCCTCCGACACCCATCCGGTCGCGATCGGCAACACCCATCTCAACGGCTTTATTAATTGCTGCCTCAGCATTTGCCACCAGTTGTTTTACAAATTCATCATTCGGTTTTACTTCTTCTTCCCCGATTATTGGAAAAGAGGCATTGTTCAGAATGGCATATCCCTGTGTAACATATGACAAGATTGAGTTTCCACTGACCCTTGTAAACCGGTACGGTGATCCGGATACCTGCCCTGCTGCCCCGGCATCTTCAAATTCCCTGGGATAGGCCCACAATATGGCAGGAAGAGGCCCGTCTTTTTCCTTATTGTATCCTGCCGGCAGGTATAAATCAAAAGTCAGGTCGATGCCATCATCCCGCTTATATTTTACCAGTTCTTTAGTGACCCCCTCAAGTTGCATGTAAGGATTTTTGAAATCTGTAATGGCGCTGATTTTTCCTGACTTCAAATTTCTATGGAAATAATTTGGAGGCACCTTTTTCGACTGCCTGCTGGTTATCACCTTATTTTTATCTATGTCGATAATGGCAGCTACCGACTCGTAAAAAGGAGCTTTGCTTCTCCATAATTCCTTTGTTTCTCCTGTACCAATTGAATACTTACGGATGAACGGCCGGTCGCCTTCAGGAGAAGCACCTGATCCGGTAAGGATAAGGGACGTGCCTTTATCGGCGAACAACAACACAGACCGGCCATATTGGTTTCTCCTGGTGTTGAACCTGCCGGGATTTCCATAGCGGTCGTCCGTTTGGAATTCCATCATCTTTTTTTGCGTGTTTTCCGGATCTGCCGGATCAAATGAACTGAGTATCCTGGTTCTGGTTTTTCTCAAACCCTCGCTGATAATGGCAAAATTTTCATGCCCCCAGGTGATGCCTCCATATCTCATTTTTGTCCTGATGAATGCTTTTGGTTCTTCATCAAATGGGGCCTCCAGGATAAAAACCTGGGCCCTGTATTCCACATCATTTTTAGGATCACCGCCATCAAGCGGTTCAACCCAATAGGCGGCAGCCGGTTTATCAGCCCTCCAGCCAAATGACCGGGGCTCATTAAAAACAACATCAAACCCCCGGGGCAGGTTTTCCTTCAATGGAAGTTCTGTCAGGATCTTTACAGTTTTTCCATCAGCATTCCAAATAGAGATGGTACTTGAAAAATAATAATAAGGCACGCTGTATGAAAAAGGTTTCTTCAATTCTGTAACCATAAAATAGTTACCATCAGGTGATGGTGAAACATTTGTGTACATGGCCGGAGCAGCGATTTCCTTCACCCCGGAACCATCCCATTGCATCACCCTGGAGGTCACAAAATATTCAAAAATAACTTCATCATCCATATTTTTTAAGAGATCCTGAAAAGTCCGGGCTGCCCCGCGTTTCCCCATGTTTTCCTGTACAATGGGTCCGGTTGGTGTGGCGGATGATTTTGGCCGGGGGCCCCTGTTTTCATCCACTGCAAGAAACACAATGGATCGGCTGTCAGGCAACCAGGAATAATACGAGATGGTCATATTCAGATCATTGGCTATTTTCCGGGCTTTGTATCCCGCAGCATCACACACCCACAATTCAATACTGCTCTTTGTGGTATTCGTAAATGCAAACCTGCTTCCGTCCGGGGACCAGGATAATCTTCCAATATGAGGATCAGCAGGCAGATCTTCAACTTTTTTCAGGCCCGTACCATCAATATTCATCAAGGATATCCCTGTGTAATAGGAGCGCCTGCTTGGCCCATTCACGGCAGGATCTATACGCAATCCTCCCATGCGCAGTTCCTCACGCGACAGGTCTTCTATAGTCATTAAACCCGGCCTGTTGAGCAGGGCTACAAAAGAATGGTCGGGACTGATAGATACAGATGGTGTTTGTTCTGCATCCACAATGCTGACAATTTCCTCAGGCGGAAGCTGATACTTTAAACCTGTCTGAGCACTTGACAGGTATGAAACGGCAATCAGAAGAAGGGCAAAGAAAAGACTGGAAAATACAAATCCTGATTTTTTCATTGTACTAAATTTGAGGTTAGATAAAATATGATTCTCTAAAGATACAATTTCATGAAAAACCGATTTAAATAAAGATCTTATAATTGAAATAAACAATTTCAGCATACCTTTGTCAGACCAAACAACATTTACAATGATTTCAGAACTTCAGGAGATTATTGAAAATTCCTGGAATGACAGGGCTTTATTAAAAGCTACTGAAACCAGGGATGCCATATCACATACCATTGAACTTCTGGACAAGGGCACCCTCAGGACAGCCCAACCTTCAGGTGGCAACTGGATTGTAAATGAATGGGTTAAGAAGGCAGTTATTTTATATTTCCCCATCCGGGAAATGGAAGTCATTGAAATGGCGCCTTTTGAATTTCATGACAAGATTGCTCTTAAAACCGGTTATAAAGAAAAGGGAGTCCGTGTGGTTCCCAACGCAGTGGCAAGATATGGTTCTTACATCGCTCCGGGTGTTATTATGATGCCATGCTATATTAATATTGGCGCCCGGGTCGATTCCGGTACCATGGTGGACACCTGGGCAACGGTGGGTTCCTGTGCACAGATTGGAAAAAATGTGCATCTCAGCGGAGGTGTTGGAATCGGCGGTGTTCTTGAGCCTGTCCAGGCAGCTCCGGTCATCATTGAAGATGACTGTTTTATCGGATCAAGATGCATTGTGGTTGAGGGAGCATGGATTCAAAAACAAGCGGTTCTTGGAGCCAATGTAGTCATAACAAACAGCACTAAAGTGATAGATGTAACCGGCGATGAACCTGTTGAATACAAAGGCTTCATTCCGGAAAGATCAGTGGTGATACCGGGAAGTTATTCCAGGGACTTTAAGGCAGGGACCTTCCAGGTGCCCTGCGCATTGATCATTGGTAAAAGAAAAGAATCCACGAATAAAAAAACCTCATTGAATGAGGCTCTGAGAGAATATAATGTTGATGTTTAAACCAGCCATGGAAACCGGGTTCAGTATCATCGGGTATTTATCATTCAAGGGACTTTCAGCCGGAATTAATTTTCGTACCTGTTCAAATATGCAGTATAATGCCTGAAATCTCAGCCGTAATCATTACCTGTAACGAAGAGAAGTACATTGAACAATGTATCAGATCTCTGTCTGATGTTGTGGATGAGGTTCTTGTAATCGACTCCTTTTCAACTGATAAAACCCGTGAAATTAGTGAACGCCTCGGCGCAAAAGTTATCCTGCATGAGTTTGAAGGATATATTGAACAAAAGAACTGGGCCACCAAACAGGCCCGCCATGATTATATTCTCTCCCTGGACGGAGATGAATTGCTTTCAGATGAACTTGCAGGAAATATCCTGAAAATGAAGGACAATATGAACCATGACGGGTATTTCTTTAACAGGTTAAATAATTACTATGGGAGTTGGATAAAACATTCCGGGATGTATCCTAACCGGAAACTCCGTTTGTTTAACAGAACCAGTGGGGTCTGGGGAGGCACCAATCCGCACGATGTATTTATTCCGGATAAGGGTGCCAAAACCATTAGGATCGGGGGCGATCTGCTGCATTATATCTACGACTCCATTGATGAACATCTTGAGAAAATCCTGGAATTTTCAACAATCAATGCCCAATCCTTATATGATTCAGGTAAAAAATGCAACATTCTTAAATTGTCTATCAATCCTTTTTGGCGTTTCATCCGTGATTATTTTGTCAACCAGGGATTCCGTGACGGATTTACAGGGTATCTTATTTGTTATCTCAGCGCCTTTGCCTGTTTTTTAAAACACCTTAAATTACATCAGCTGCACAAGGGTGGTGATAACCCTGTTATACCAGGTTTTAATTTTATTAAGTTATAAATACAAGAAATCCTTTAAAGGAAAATGAAAATTGGCTTTGATGCAAAACGGATTTTTCACAATTTTACCGGACTGGGTAATTATTCCCGGAATACCGTCAGGTTATTAAGCACCTATTTCCCGGAAAATCAATATATGCTCTATACCCCAAAACCCGGAAAAGCCCCGTTCAGCCATAATGAATCCAATACAGAGATCCTATATCCACAGCCATTCATACATAAATTATTCCCCTCATACTGGCGTGTTAAACTCATGGTCAGTCAACTCAGAAAAGACAAACCTGATGTGTATTTTGGTTTGAGTAATGAATTGCCAAACGGCATTGAAAGAACCGGTATTAAGACCATTGTCACCATCCACGATTTAATATTCCTCAGGCATCCTGAATTCTATTCAAAAATTGACAGAAAGATCTATGAATATAAATTCAGACGGGCGTGTTTTGTTGCCCATAAAATTATTGCCATTTCCAGGCAAACAAAAAATGATATTGTAAATTATTTTGGAATTGGTCCGGAAAAGATCGATGTAGTGTATCAGGGCTGCAACACCATGTTTCACAACGATGCAGGACAGGAATCCAAAACCGGCCTTGTAAAAAAATACAAGCTGCCGCAACGTTATATCTTAACTGTGGGCAGCATAGAAAAACGTAAAAATATTCTTAACCTTGTGAAGGCCATCCGGCCGTTAAAAAGTGAAAACCTCATCATCATTGGTCGAAAAACCTCATACTACAAGGAGGTGTCGGATTATATCATGAAAAATAAAATGGAAAACCGTGTCAGGTTCTTTTTTGGAGTCCCCAGGGAAGAACTGCCCGTTTTTTACCAGTTGGCCGGTCTTTTTGTTTATCCCAGTTTTTTTGAAGGATTTGGCATTCCATTAATAGAGGCGTTGTTTAGCAAAACACCTGTGATCAGCTCCACAGGAAGTTGTTTTTCAGAAGCAGGAGGACCTGATTCCATCTATGTTGATCCAAATGACACAGATTCATTGACTGCCGCCATAAAGAAGGTTCTGACAAATGATGACTTATACAATAATATGGCTTATAGAGGCTATCAATACGTTCAGCAATTCAGGGATGAACCGGTAGCAAACAACTTATTCGGTGTAATTGAATCCATTCTCTGATGAAAGTGCCCAGGCCAAAATCTGTTTCCCTGATAGTCTCAACCTATAATTGGCCTGAGAGTCTGGAATTATGTCTGAATTCAGTTATGCGTCAAACCCGGTTGCCGGATGAAGTCATCGTTGCAGATGACGGTTCCGCTTCACCTACCAGGGAATTGGTTGAGCACATTCAAAAATATTCCCCCGTAAAACTGATCCATGTCTGGCATGAAGATATGGGTTTCCGGCTTGCAAAGATCAGGAATAAAGCCCTGAGGGCAGCAAAATCTAACTACATCATCCAGATTGATCATGATATCATAATTGAAAAGAATTTTATTAATGATCATCTGAAAGCTGCCCGGCCCAACCATTTTGTCATCGGTTCAAGGGTCAAGCTTGGAAAAGAATTATCTAAAAATATTTATGAGAATAAAAACCTCAATATAGACTTTTTTACCAGGGGCATTAAAAACCACTATAATGTACTCAGAATACCTCTGTTATCTGAATTTCTTGCCAATCCAACAACCGACGTACACAAGATTATTAAAAGTGCCAGGGGATGTAATATGGGATTCTGGCGGGCCGACCTCTTTGCGGTAAATGGATATAACCAGGATCTGGTTGGTTGGGGACGGGAAGATTCTGAGCTCGCTGCCCGTCTTATTCATAACGGCAAAATCAAGAAAAAGGTTAAAATGGCAGGGATCCAGTTTCATATTTATCATCCTGAATATGACAGGAAAGGGTTGAATAAAAACGACCAGATCCTGTGGGAAACCCTCATGACCGGAGCTACTGTATGTGAAAATGGCATTGAAAAAATATCCCCGGAAAAACGAAGCCCCTGGAAACTTGCACTGACAGTCATTATCCCTACATACAACGAAGCTCAAAACATCCGGGAGGCCATTAAATCGGCCGATTTTGCTGAAGAAATTCTGGTAGTGGATTCCTTCAGCACCGATGAAACAGTAGAAATTGCAAGGGAAAACGGGGCCCGGGTTATTCAGCATGAATATGTTACTCCGGCCAGGCAAAAAAACTGGATCATTCCCCAGGCTAAGCATAAATGGGTACTGCTCCTGGATGCCGATGAGCGCATCAACCCCCTGCTAAGAAAGGAGATTATTGAAAAGGTTAAAACCAATGTTGAGGAATCAGGTTTCTGGATCTACAGGATCAACTTTTTCCAGGGCAAACGTGTCCGTTTCAGCGGATGGCAGAGTGATAAGGTCATTCGTCTGATCCGGAGAGACAAGTGCAGGTATGATAACAAACACGTCCATGAGGAAATCATTGCCGAAGGCCCGGTTGGGTACCTGAAGAATAAACTCATGCATAATACGTATCAATCACTCGATGCATATATTTCCAAACTCAATCATTATGCCGATCTGCAGGTTCTTGATATAGAGGATAAAGTTGGATCCATTAACGTTTTTCATCTGGTTGTGAAACCATTCTTCAGGTTACTGCATCACTATATCTTACGGGGGGGATTTCTTGATGGCATTACCGGCCTCACCATTTCAGTTTTATACGCCTATGCGGTTCGCTTGAGGTATCTCAAATTATGGTACAAACGAAAAAATGAACACGGGAATGGATGCTATAGTTGAAGAAGTCCTGGCAGTTTTAAAAAAGGGAGGCACCCTGCTTTATCCCACGGATACCATTTGGGGCATCGGATGCGATGCTACCAATGAAGCAGCAGTCAATGCCATTTACAGGATTAAGAAAAGAACCGGCACAAAAAGCATGCTGGTCCTTGTGGATCACATTGCCATGATCCGCTCCTATGTTCAGGAAATCCCCTCAATGGCCCTGGAATTGTTAAAAGTCTCGGATACCCCATTGACCATCATTTACCCCAATGCAAAAAATCTTGCCTCAAAGCTGATTGCCGGGGATGGTTCTGTTGGGATCAGGATATGTAAAACTGAATTTTGTCAAAATCTTATTGGAAAGTTTCAAAAACCAATTGTTTCCACTTCAGCAAACCTGTCGGGAGACCCCTCCCCGGCCACTTTAACGGATATTGATCCGTATATTAAGGAGAAGGTTGATTATTTTGTAGAAATTTCTGAAAAGGAATCTTTTCTCTGCAAAAAACCCTCACCTATAATTAAGCTTGGAATTGATAATACAATCCGGATCATCAGGCCATAAAATAAGGATTTGTTCCAGGCCTGTATCCCCGGCATACCCGCCTGCCGGTTTGGAAATTGAGTATTGGATATTGGAATTTAGTTTTTGAGATTTGCAAATTTTCAAAATTTAGAATCAATCTAAATTAATTTTTCCAAATTCTTAACTTCCAGAATATCAGGATTATATTCCACCCCCCCCCCCCGCCCAAACCCCCAAAAATCTTTTGGGCCCAGAACCCTCTTGCAACTCGTTCTATG
>CAYOFK010000001.1:15100-21421 GCA_964403185.1 uncultured Rikenellaceae bacterium
TAATTTTTCCAAATTATTAACTCCTAGAATATCTGGATTATCCCCCCCCCCCCCCGAAGTAAAGCTCGAAGTGTTCGTTTTCGCACAGACATATATGTCTGTATCAATTGGGAGTATATTCTTTAACTTAGTATAATAAAGAGGGTAATTGACTGAGTTCAGAAACAGAGGTTTGTCAGGAATAATCTATTCTCAGCCACGGGGAATATCATATAAAAAGAAAGAGGAACCTACAATGAAACCGTGTACATACTTCTGCATAAGACACCAGTTCTGGTAGCTCCCCCTTTGGGGAGTGAAGATAGCATTTTTAGTTCGAGTATTAAATAAGGTCTTTTATTAAATTATAAATTGGAATTATGAAAAAGAAAATAATGGTATTGATTACAGGAATTGTTTTTATTGCAACAATGGCAATAGGGTCTGATGATTGCACACTTTGTGTAGTTAAAAAAAATAATGAGGTTCAATTCAGTTGTAAACCAATGCAAGATGTGAACAATTGTGAAAAATCTTCTGGTAAAAGGACACTATCTTGCGATAACGCAACTGTTGAAGGTTGTGAAGACCCTGGTCAGGGAGGAAATACATGAGTATTTCTTTGTAATGAAATTTACAATAATTGTTTTAAAAATAATGAATTAGTCACCTGTGCTTGACTGCATGGGTGACTGATTTGATTAATCAAGTAATATTTAATATTATGAAAAAAGTGTTGTTAATAATTTTATTAACAAGTTTATTCTATGGTTGTTTTATCCACAATGACGATAAAAAGTTAGTGGAAATAAAAAAAATAGATCGTGTGGATTTCCCTGACAGTGTCAAGGTTAAAGGGGAGGAATTTTTACAATTCAGTAATAAATTTCCAATCTCCTTTACTGTATTGAGAGACACGTTAGTTCTTACAAATAACAGGCCGGATTCTTTTTATTTTAGTATTTATAATATTCAAACAGCTGAGAAAATAATAGATTTTGCCAGGCGGGGAAAAGGTCCAAATGAATTCTTAGCTGGAAAACTTATTCCTGGTGCAAGTAATTTCAGTAATTTAGAAAACATATATGTCATTGATATCGTCAGAGACAGAGGTGCTGAATACAATCTTGATTCTTTATTATTGAAACCGCAAATCTATAACCCAAATCTATTTGATCTTTCTGATGGTGTATTTCAATTTTCTAAACTGGATAGCTCCCGGTATATCTGTTATAATTCCTACTATTTTCAAAATAAGAAATATACCAATAATACAACAGAATTGTTACTATACAATGTAAACGAAGAACAAAATAACTCTGTTAAGTGGAAATATTTTACCTTAAATGTAAGCCAGGGTCTTATATTAATATCGCCTGTTAATAATAAAATTATTGTTTCTCATTTATTTGAGGATAAGATTAATATTTATAGTAAAAACCTTGAACTTATTAAAACACTTATCGGTCCAGATATGTTTAATCCCGAATATCGACTAAGACCGGAACTTGGCGGCAATCATATAAGTTTTAAAAGAGGAAAGTCATATTTAACTTATCGTTCTGCCTGCCATACAAATAATTCAGTATATATGGTCTATGTAGGTCGAAATTATTTGAATACAATTGATATATTCAGTAAACCATCTGAGATATTTAAGTTTAACTGGGATGGAAAATTGATCAAAAGATATATTCTTGACAAATATGTATATCGCATATCTGTTAGCAGCGATGAAAAATATCTATATGGAACTGCATATAACTCCGACAAAACTCCAATATTAGTCCGATATAAGTTATAAAGACTTAATTAATAGATAAAAATGAAACAATTTAGAGTTTTTATATTAATAACATTGTTTTTCTTATTATTATCATCTTGTAGTGGTAATTATGGGAATTTTGATCCTTTAAAAGGATTTGTTTTAAATAATATGGAGTCTTTACATCCTTCCATTAATAAAGATGATATTATTTTATTATACGTTTTTGATGGTAATTGCTCAGAGTGTGTTGCAGAAACAATTGATTGGATAAAAGAATGGAACAATTATGATTTCAAAAAGATAGAATGTTATTTCATTTCAAGATCCAAAGATGCATTTACAGTTGAATATTATTTTGAAATGTTTGGGGTGAAATTAGAAACCCATCAACATCTAATTGCAGACACCCATGATGTAATCTTACAGTATAATAAATTTCTCGATCCAACAAAAAATATATTGCTTTTGGATAAAAATAATAAGATAATTACTTCAAGAAACCCTTTTCACTCAAAGCAAGGGAAGAAAATATATAAAAACTATTTGAAACACTGATGTAATTTTCAGTCCATTGGGTGGCCATCTTTTTGAATGATAGCTTGCAAATTTATACCACGGGACTATGTGGCCAAGGTCAGTAGAATAATTTTACAGCTTGTTTATATCTGGTAGAACGAACGTCCCCGTTCGTTCACCGGTCCGCCGGGACCGGGCTTCAAGACTCACACTTAGCGAGATGTATATTGATTTTTGAGACAGCCCTTTAGTCAGGGCGTGGATTAAAAACTGTGTGGTTGAGGACACGGTAACACAAGGGCCTGTGAAGAAGCCAGATCACTTCAGATTTCTTACCTTCCCCGACCCGCTGATATGAGCATTTATTTGTGGATTTCCCTTATAATAAACATCACCACTGCCGGAAACAGAAACTTCCAGCCTTGAGCTTGCATGCACTTTGGCTCCCCCGGAACCACTGATCTTCACAACTACTTCATCCACCATCAGAGCAGAAGCATCAATATCACCAGAACCACTGATGGCTACTGAAAGCGTCCTGATATCTCCGGATGCAGCCAGGTTTATTTCACCGGAACCTGAGATCTGTGTTGAAATCACTTCTGCATTCAGCTCCTTCATATGGATGCCTCCACTGCCACTCACTGCAAAGGATATTTTGGAACTGGAAATATCAGATTTCGCAAAAATATCTCCCGATCCGGAAACAGAAACTCCCGCATAATCCGGAGAGGAAATATAAATGGTCACCTTTTTATAATTTCGCCAGCTCCATTTATCATATTTAATCTTCAATGTCCCTTTTTCGATGTAGGTTTTTATATGTTCCAATGTCTTTTCATCCCCTTCAATCACAACGGAAGTTTCACTTTCCTGTTTCAAATATACATCAGCAGAAATGGCCAGAGCCACTTTTTCAAAGGATCCAACATCCCTGTTTTCTTTCTTTTCCGCAGAAGCAAAAGCATTCATTGAGTATCCAAGGAAAATTACGGATAACACCAAAGTGTAAACGAAAGTATTTTTCATGATGATTTGTATAATAAGTTTCCTATAAAGACGGATAAATATTTTACAAGCTGCAAACTTTGATTGTTCTTCTTGTGTAATTTAATCCAAATCCTCGAATTCTCCGTATCTTTACATGGCATGACTCTGGTTAAATGGCCCAAAGATATGTATGGACCATGATTTGGTAATGCCAAATTTCATAATTAAAAACACCCTTATCCATCCATGATATTGAGCCTCATAAAAAAGATGCTGAAAAGCAATCCATTAATTTCACTTTCCTCCCCGACTCCCAGATGGATCATATTTTTTATTGATATAACCATCTGCATGCTCTCCATCATTCTGGCGTACATGCTCAGGTTTAACTTTGTGATCCCTGAGGCTCACCTGGAAGCATTGCCTAAAGTAGTTGGTTTTGTTTTAATAATCCGGGTTTTTAGTTTTCTCCTGTTCAGGCCGTATGCCGGCATCATCAGGTATACCGGCATCAGGGATGCCGAGCGGATCATTTTTGTAACCTTATTCGGCAGTTTTGTTTTTATATTAAGCAATCTGACTTCCAGATATGTGTTTGCGGCAAGGCATGTGATCCCATATGGCATCGTTCTCATCGATTTCTTTATCACCATTGTGAGTATGATCTCCTACCGTTTACTGGTAAAATCAATGTTTGAGGAGCTGAAAAAGACAAGCAGGAAAAGATCGGGTGTCTTAATTTATGGTACCGATCATCCGGGGATTGCAACAAAAAACCTGATTGAACAGGATCCTTCCGAAGATCATGATGTCATTGGTTTTCTGGAAAATCAAACCCAAAAGGTCGGAAAAAAACTTGAAGGCATACCTATATACCATCATTCCAGGCTCTCTTCATTACTTCAAAACAATTCTGTTTCAATGGTGATTTTCAGCAGAAAGGAGCCTGATGTTAACATACGGACCGAAATAACCGATCTCTGTCTTCAAAACCATATCCGCCTTTTGGCCGTGCCTCCGGTTGATACCTGGGTTGATGGTGAGCTGAGCTTTAAGCAAATCAAGAAAGTATTTATTGAAGACCTGCTGGAGCGTCCTCCCATAAATCTGGACACAACGCAGATTCAGAAAACTTTAAAAGGCAAAGCTGTGTTGGTGACCGGCGCTGCAGGTTCAATTGGCAGTGAAATAGTCAGACAACTCACGAAATACAGCCTGGGAAAACTGATCCTTTTTGACCAGGCTGAATCCCCCTTATACCTGATTGATCTGGAACTAAGTGAGAGGTACACGTTCAGCAATTATGAGATTGAGATTGGAAGCATTACCAAAGCCCCCCGGTTGAAACAGATCATGAGAAAATATAAACCAGACATCGTTTTTCATGCTGCGGCATACAAACATGTTCCTTTAATGGAATCCCAGCCGTTTGCGGCCATCATCAATAATGTATATGGCACCCGTATACTTGCCGATTATTGTATGGAATACGGCACTGAGAAATTCATTATGGTATCCACCGATAAAGCCGTAAACCCAACCAATGTTATGGGGGCATCAAAACGCCTTGCCGAGATTTATACCCAATCATTGAATGGCAAAAGTAAAACGGCGTTCATTACCACCCGGTTTGGCAATGTTTTGGGATCCAACGGATCGGTAATACCCAGATTCAGGAAACAAATTGAAAACGGCGGGCCGGTTACCATAACCCATCCCGAGATCACCAGGTTTTTTATGACCATACCCGAAGCCTGTCAGCTGGTTCTGGAAGCAGGATCTATGGGCCGGGGTGGTGAGATCTTTGTATTCGATATGGGAAAATCCATAAAAATTACCGATCTGGCAAAAAAAATGATCCGTCTTTCCGGTCTGACTCTTGGGAAGGATATTGAAATTAAATATACAGGTCTGAGGCCCGGGGAAAAACTCTATGAGGAATTGCTAACCTCCGGGGAAAACACCTTGCCAACACATCACCCAAAGATCTTAATTGCACGCGTAAAAAAGTATAAACTCGAGGAAATTAGTGAGAAACTCAACCGGTTGTTTGATTATGAATTGCTTGATGACGCTCCCCGGCTGGTAACTCAGATCAAAGAATTGCTCCCGGAATTTGTGAGTAAAAACTCAGAGTTTGAAAAATTGGATAAAATTGACGGCGAGCTTTCAGGTCCCGAATAATCCATCAGGCAATTCCATAATAATGGTTTCTTCCCGGTCATTAATGTCAATGACGAGATCCATATGTGCCGGGATCATTCTTTCTTCCCCAAGATGATCAACTAAAAAAATCCGGTTCCCCGCCATATTCTGAACGTCCACGATTTTACCGATTTCATTGCCCATGGTGTCGTATATAATGAAGCCGGCAAATTTTTTCAGATTTTCGCGCTCATTACCCCTGACACCGGATGTTTTTCTAATATAAACTGCGGAGCCGAGAATATCAACAGCATCTTCCCTGGTATCAACACCCTCAAGTTTCAAAATGGCCCGCTCACCGGTAGTTGAAAGAATTTCTTCAATAAAAAAAGGAACCGGTATTCCATCAATTATGAGGAATACTGTTTCCAATTTATTTTTCTGATGGCCGGTACGGGAAAGGTCGTCAGCGGATTGATGCTGCAGTTTTACCTGCACCACACCCTGATATCCCTGGACTTTGATGATTTTTCCCAGGAGAATGCACTCTTCTTTTTTCATGAAGAATCAAGAATATATCAAAGTCTCTAATTCAGAAAGAATGATTTCCCCTTCCCTGTCAGGACTTCTTTTCCTTCCCGCTTTCTTCTGAATCCTTCTCAGAAGTTTCAGCAGGTGCATCAGTTTCAGTGGTTTTTTCTTGTGCCAATTCCCCGGTTGGTTTACCGGCTTCTTCCTCAGCCTTAGCTTCTTCACTTACCGGTTCCGGATCCGTTTTTGACTCTTTAGCCACGGGCTGGCCGGTTACAGGCGCATCCGCTTTTACATCAGCGGGTTTCTGAATTTCAGCATCCTTATTCTCATCAGGAGCAGGGGCGGCCTGAACCTCCGTATCCGGGCCTTTCGCTGTTTTATCAGCAGCA
>CAYOFK010000001.1:21521-49448 GCA_964403185.1 uncultured Rikenellaceae bacterium
GTTTTATCAGCAGCAGGGGCGGCCTGAACCTCCGTATCCGGGCCTTTCGCTGTTTCATCAGCAGGGGCTTCTGCCCTGGCAATTTCTTCAGCCAGTTTAGACTTTTCCCTGGCAATTTCCTGGGCTCTTGCCTCATTGACCTTCGTCTCCGCCTCAAGCCGATCCTTGAGTAATTTATTTGCATCATCAGCAAGAAGGTCTGTCTTTGCCTGGATCTTATCTTCCTTTTCCTTCAACCAGGCATGGAACCGTTTTTCAGCTTCTTCCGTGGAAAATGCTTCTTTTTTAACCCCATTTAAAAGATGGTTTTTGTACAGGACCCCTTTATATGAAAGGATAGCTCTACAAGTATCTGTAGGTTGAGCGCCTTTTTGCAGCCATTCCAACGCTCTATCAAAATCTAATTCAATAGAAGCAGGATTGGTATTCGGATTATAATTTCCAATCCTTTCAATGTATCTGCCATCCCGTGGCGCCCTGCTATCAGCGATCACAATATGATAGAAGGGTTTTCTTTTTCTACCATGTCTTGTAAGTCTGATTTTTACTGGCATTTGCTGGGCTTTAGTTTTGTCAACTTAAAAAATTGTGGCTGCAAAGATACAATTATATTTTTTTTATAACAGCTTTTGAAAGTAATTATTTTTTTCAACAAGAAGGATTATTGACCTGCTTTTATTTACCTTTACAAGCCGAGGTATATTCTGAAGCATACAGCTATAATTAACTAATTATCAGTGATTTAATTAATGAGGCCATTTGCTCATTTACACGTTCATTCCCAGTATTCCATTCTTGATGGGGCCTCAAGCATTCCACGATTGGTAAAGAAAGCCAAGGATGATGGGATGTCTGCCCTTGCCTTAACAGATCATGGAAATTTATTCGGAGCCAAACATTTCTTTAATGAGACCAAAGCCCTCGGCATTAAACCCATTATTGGCTGTGAAGTCTATGTATCAAAAAACAGCCGCTTTGACAAAACAACTAAAGAAGACCGCAGCGGAAACCATCTGATACTTCTTGCAAAGAATAAAACAGGATATCAAAACCTTTCCAGGCTGGTTTCTTTAGCATGGATAGAAGGACATTATTACCGGCCCAGGATTGACCGTGAACTGCTTGAGAAATATTATGAAGGCCTTATAGCCAGCTCGGCTTGCCTTGGGGGTGAAGTACCGGAAGCTCTTCTTAATAATAATGAAGAAGAGGCCGGTAAAATTATCGACTGGTATAAAAACCTGTTCGGACAGGATTATTACCTGGAGTTGCAACGGCATCAAACCGATGATCCCGGGGCTGATGGAGAGACCTATGTAAAACAACAAAAGGTAAATGACATTCTGATCAGGCTGGCTGAAAAGCATGGGGTAAAACTCATCGCTACCAATGATGTGCATTTTGTTAATGCTGAAGATGCGGATGCACACGACCGGCTGATTTGCCTGAACACGGGAAAAGATCTTGACGATCCTGACAGAATGCGGTACTCAAAACAGGAGTGGTTTAAAACCAGGGAGGAAATGGAGCACATTTTTTCAGACCTGCCTGGAGCCCTGGATAATACTATGGAAATTGTTGAAAAAGTTGAGGACTATGACCTGAACAGGCCTCCAATCATGCCGGACTTTCCCATTCCGGAAGGTTTTGAGGATGCAGACGCCTACCTGAAGCACCTGGCATATGAGGGTGCAAAATTCCGGTATGATAAGTTAACTGAAGAAATTTCAGAGCGGATCGAATTCGAACTTTCAGTAATTAAGAAAATGGGGTATCCCGGTTATTTCCTGATAGTTCAGGACTTCCTGACTGCAGCCCGTGATATGGGTGTTTCCGTTGGTCCGGGACGGGGTTCTGCAGCCGGATCTGTTGTGGCTTACAGCCTCAGGATTACCGAGATCGATCCTCTTAAATATGGCCTCCTGTTTGAACGGTTTCTGAATCCCGACAGGATCAGTCTCCCGGATATTGATATAGATTTTGATGAAGACGGCCGGGAAGATGTATTAAAATGGGTGGTTGAGAAATATGGAAAAGAAAAGGTTGCCCAGATCATAACTTTTGGAACCATGGCTGCCAAAATGGCCATCAGGGATATCGCAAGGGTTCAAAAGTTGCCGCTTCATGAAGCCGACCGGCTGGCCAAATTAGTTCCGGATCGGCCGGGCATCACCCTGGCCCAATCCTACAAGCAAGTCAGAGAGCTTAAAGATGCCCGGAATTCTGAGAATCCCCTTATTTCCCAGACATTAAAATATGCTGAAATTCTGGAGGGATCCATCCGGCATACAGGGCTTCATGCTTGTGGCATCATCATCGGGAAATCCAACCTGATGGATTACCTGCCTCTGTGCACTTCTAAAGATTCGGATCTTCTGGTAACCCAATTCGACGGGGATTTTGTTGAGGATGTTGGTATGCTGAAGATGGACTTTCTCGGATTGAAAACCCTTTCAATCATCAGGGATGCGGTAGAAAATATTAAGGAATCAAGGGGCATCGAACTTGATATCGACAGTATTCCACTGGATGATCCTAAAACATACGAACTCTATAGCAAGGGAGAAACCACAGGATTATTCCAGTTTGAGTCACCCGGCATGAAACGCCACCTGCGTGCCCTCAAACCCAACCGCTTTGAAGACCTGATTGCCATGAATGCCCTCTACCGTCCCGGGCCCATGGAATACATCCCCAAGTTTATCAGCCGCAAGCATGGCAAATCAAAAGTCAGTTACGACTTGCCGGTTATGGAGCAGTATCTGAAAGAAACTTACGGCGTGACTGTTTACCAGGAACAGGTAATGTTATTGTCTATGGCTATGGCCAACTTCACCAGAGGTGAGTCTGATAAACTCAGGAAGGCAATGGGAAAGAAGCAAAAGAAGGTTATGGACGAACTGAAGGAAAAATTCCTTCAGGGTTGTAAAACAAATAAAATTGAGGAACGCATTGCACTTCAGGTCTGGCACGACTGGGAAGAATTTGCCAAATATGCTTTTAATAAGTCACACTCTACCTGTTATGCTTATGTTTCTTACAGGGAAGCCTATCTTAAAGCCCATTTCCCACAGGAATATATGGCAGCAGTTCTAAGCAGAAATATCAGCGACATAAAAAAGATCACCACTTTTATGGATGAAACAAGCCGCATGGAGATCTCTGTTTTAGGACCTGATGTTAATGAAAGTAACATTAAATTTACTGTCAACAAGAACGGCAACATCCGGTTTGGACTGGGTGCCATAAAAGGAGTGGGTAAGTATGCTGCAAAAAACATCATTGATGAGCGGAAATCCAACGGGCCCTATAAGGATATTTATGATTTTGTTGAACGTGTTGACCTTTTTACGGTGAACAAAAAGAATATTGAGGCACTTGCAATAGCAGGCGCTTATGATGGCTTTAGTGAGATATCCAGAGAGCAATTTTTTGCGGATACAGGCAGGGGAGTGCTTTTTATAGAAAACCTGATCAGGTATGGAAATAAGATCAGCCAGGATAAAAACAATTCACAACAATCACTTTTTGGTGAGGCGTCAAACCTGGAATATACCAAACCACCTATTTTGGAAGTTGAAAGCTGGCCAAAACCAGAACTCCTGAGAAAAGAAAAGGAACTCATCGGAATATTTTTATCTGCCCATCCCCTGGATGATTACAAATTTGAGATCAAGTCGTTTACCAATATTCAGGTGAGTGAGCTCACTGATTTGAAGGCCCTGGCCGGCAGGGAGTTATCCTTTGCAGGAGTGGTCTCGGAATTCCGGACCGGCATAGGTAAAAATGGCAAACCCTATGGATTCCTGACCATTCAGGACCACCGCGGAAGTTTCAGGATCGTCTTGTTTAATTCAGAATATCTGACCTACAGCAAATACTTCCAGGAAGGTCTTACGCTTCTGATCAAAGGGAAAGTGCAATTGTCGTTTTACCGTGATGGAGAATATGAATTCAGGGTAAAGCAAATTTTCCTGTTAAGTGAAGTTCGTGATGAGCTGGTGAAATCAGTTGAACTTAAAATTCCCTTATCTGAAATCACACCTGAATTTATTGATGAGTTGGAAAAAGTTTCGACCCCTAAAGGAAATGTTTTGTTCAAATTTAATATCTTTGATCCCCTCGATAGGGTAAGTGTGGATCTGTTCTCCAGGAAAAAAAGAATTCAGTTATCGGATGTATTCCTGAAGTTCGTTGAAGACAAACCTGAGCTCGAGCTTTTTGTGAAATAATCTAATAACTGAATTTCCTATGACTGTAGAAGCTACTGATGCAAATTTCGAAGACCTTGTCCTCAAATCCGACAAACCTGTGATTGTTGATTTCTGGGCGGAATGGTGTGGGCCATGCAGGATGGTGGGGCCCATACTGACTGAACTTTCCAATGATTATGCTGAAAAAGTGGTTGTTGCTAAAGTTGATGTTGACAGTAATCCAAATATCACTATGAAGTACGGCATCCGGAACATTCCAACTGTGTTGTATTTTAAGAATGGTGAAATAGTTGATAAACAGGTTGGCGCCGTTCCGAAGACGCAATTTGTTTCCAAACTTGAACCCCTTATCTGAACCCTGCGTATATTTACCGGAAGGAGGAGAATTCAGACCCCGCATGATGTTACCGTGCGGACCGCCCCAGCGGGCCGACCGGTGTAAACAAAGGCAGGAGTTGAGGAGTTTAGTTGAAGCCCGGGAGATTAATTTACGGTACCCAGCTTTAGTGTTGTCAACAATAAAACATATCTCCAATGAATGAACACAGACATCCAGTGTAGATTTACTCACATCAATTCCGATTACTTCTGGAAATTTCATAATTTTACTTTTAAGTTTACTAATGTTGTGCTGAACTAAAACCTTTAATAGGTCTAAAAACCTAAAATTCTAATTGGTTCGTGCAACAGGAAAGAATGGGGACTAATACAGGGCCTAGGACATAACTCCTGGAAAGGGCGATAGTTCACTCCATTCTTTCTTTTAAAAATAAGAAACTATATTGCAAGTAAATCTAAAGGTAAGGTCAGAGACCCCTGATGATGAATATCAGGGCAGACCTGACATTTATCGTCATGGGGCGACATGTAATAGCCCCGGGGGACCGAACGTTGAGAATTTGTCCTGTGGACAAATTTAGTGAGGGGCCAGGTTGTGGGCTGTCTGGGTATCCCGGGCCCCCGTTATGCCGGTCCGGCCCTGATGCAAGGAAATAGCTGGATGCTATGCCGGAGCGGAACAGAATAAATGCTAATAATTTCCAATAATCAAATTCCAGATTCCAAAAGTGTACCTGCATTGATTGTTCGATAATGCGAAGCAAAAGGATTCAAATTCAAAAAAATACAGGTAAGATTGAGAGGGTTGAATTCGTCTGTCAACTGAGCGTGGGATTGTGGGCAGGCAGGCTGGGCTGACGAATAATGGAGGAAGGATTGCCGGGCGCCAGGAAGCCCGGTAAGGGCGTAATGTACCAGGAGGGTGTACAAAAAATGGATTCATTCTTTTTTTGATTGTTTATAACTTCAAAACCAAACCCGATAACAGAAAAACTAAATTCATACAATGAATAAAACCATAACAAGGATGAAATTGAACAAAAAAATATCTGTTTTTTGTGCCTCCAGCAGCAAGGTAAATAAAGATTTCCTGGATGCTGCAGGAGAGCTTGCACAACTCTTAATCGCCCAAAACTGCTTAATCCAGTATGGCGGAGGCCGGGCGGGATTGATGGGTAAAATAGCAGATGCAGCCCTGGCCGGGAATGGAAGCATCAAAGGCATCATTCCAAAATTTATGATTGATGAAGGATGGGTTCACCCGGGTATTGAAGATATGGTAGTGGTGGCCGATATGCAGGAACGAAAACACATGATCATGTCCGATACAGATGCCATTATCGCTCTGCCCGGTGGCGTTGGCACATTGGAGGAACTTACAGAGGCCATCACCCTCAAACAACTTGGGCTGATCAATGTTCCCATTGTGATTCTAAACATAAATCGATTCTATGATCCTTTGCTGGAACTGTTTGAAAAGATGGTAGATGAAAACCTGTTGCGAATGGAGCATCAAAAGTTATGGCAAGCTGTCACGCAGGTAAGTGAGGTCATTCCGGCCATTAATAATGCCTTTTTATGGGATTCCGGTAACGCCCGGAATATTGCAGCCATCTGAACAATCTATGCACTCAATTATTTATTTCCGGTTGGTACTAACACCTTTCTCCAATAAGCTAAAATCTCTTCATTAGTTGATTCGGCCGATAAGCCTTTTTCTTTCATTCTTGCCTTAAATCGCTCTTTCATCAATTGCGAAGCATATTCAATTTCTTCCCCGGACTCAGGATAACAGGCCAGATCGCAGGTTCTTAAGAATGTATCCATAATGGTTCTGAATTCTGCAATAACATCTTCAAATTCAGGATTAAGGGCTATATTGTGGATTTCCCAGGGATCATTACTAAGATCGTACAACTCTTCTGCCGGACGGGTTTGGGACATGAACAGCTCCTGTATTTCATTCAGGGTACCGTTCTTATACATAAACTGCATCAGGGTCAAAACAGGATAGGCTTGTTTTTTATAGGCATTAAACTGGGTATATGGGCGATCAGGATAAAAATTTCTGATGTATTTGAACCTGTGTGAACGTATAGCCCTGATCCTGTCAACAGTTTCGTCTCTCCTGTCACGCATTAAAAAAACACAGGTTCTCTTTTCCCTGTCGGGGTCTAAAAAAGGAATGCCTTGCATATGGTCCGGTATCTCTATGTTTGCCAGGTACATTATCGCAGGTGCCAGGTCAACATTACTTACCAGGCCAGCATTCACCGTTCCTTCATTTTTTCTACCTGGCCAACGAATAATCAGTGGAGAATGAATTCCTCCGTCATACATAAATTGTTTCGCCCTGACATGAGGCCTCCCCTGGTCGCCGAGAAAGAATATGATGGTCTTCTCAAGTAAGTGGTCTTTTTCCAGTCTTTGTATGATTTTTCCAACCTCCCTGTCAAGAATTTGAACAGTCTCAAGGTATAAGGCCCAATCCTGCCTGGCAATCTTATGATCGGGATAATAGGGTGGCAAAACAACATCAGCCTCATTTACGGGGTACAAACTATCTCTTATGAATGGCCGGTGAGGAAGATTAATTTGCACCTGGGCAAAGAAGGGTTGGTTTAGATCACGCTGTGACCAGTCTGTTCCGTCAAAAAGAGTATCAGCCACAAAATTATAATCTTGTTTCCCGGGTTTTAGTGGGTTTTTATAGTTCCCGTTACATATATAATATCCTGCTTCTCTCAGGTAATGGGTTACGGGATATATGCCTTCGGGTAATGGTTTCTTATTCCTGGTACGATGCTGGTGGGCATTAATGGATGTTGGGTACATACCTGTTATCATTGCCGACCTACTTGGGGAACAGACAGCTGTCACTGTATAGAAATTAGTATATCGTTCTCCTTCCATTGAAAGCCTGTCCAGGTTGGGTGTATGGACCATGTGGTTGCCATAACAACCAATATCGGTTCCCAGATCGTCTGCAACTATCCAAAGTATATTGGGTTTTTCTGAATCTTCAGTTCTTTCCGAAAGGTTACTGCAACCCGGGAAGAGCGAGAAGCAAAAAACAAAAATTGGTAAATAAATGCCTGGTTTGGTGAGTATTGTCATGACAGCACATCTAGAGAAAATTTATTTTGTGTAATCTCAAGTTTTCACTTATCATGAAAGCGGGTACCAATCACGATGATGTCGTCCAGTTGCTCTTCATTAGCCATCCATTCCACTATGGTTTTTTCCAGATATGCCTTTTGCTCTTTCATAGTTAAGTCCTGAATACCCAGCAGTAATTCTTTTAACGCACGGACCTTGAATTTTTTGCCTTCGGGGCCTCCGAACTGATCTGCATACCCGTCTGAAAAAATATAGATGGTATCACCATTCTGAATTTCAATTTTATGGTTGGTAAATTTCCTTCCTGATTCAGAACTGGTCCTTCCAATGGCAAAGCGGTCGGCTTTGGTTTCAATCAATTCCCCATTCCTTATGAGGTAAAGTGGGTTGTGGGCGCCCGCATATTCCAGCATACCCGACTCCATATCATACGCCAGAATGGCCAGGTCCATGCCATCTTTCACATCATCTATTTCGGATTGTTTTTGTAAGGTATTCACTACTTCATCGTTTAGATGGTCCAGGATAATTGCAGGTTCTGTAAAACCGTATTCTTTAACGATCTTATTCAGGGAATTGTGTCCTATGATTGACATAAAAGCTCCGGGCACACCATGTCCTGTACAATCGACGGCAGCGATATATTGTTTGGTGCCATCGGTTAACAACCAGTAAAAGTCGCCGCTTACAATATCTTTTGGTTTAAACAGGATGAAGGAATCTGACAGGGTATCCTCCGGAGGCAATATGGCATTTTGAATGCGTTTGGCATAACGAATACTGTCTGTAATGTCTTTATTCTTTTGTTCCAGCTCCCTGCTTTTCTGCATTACCTGATTTGTCCGGATGGCAACTTTTTCCTCAAGGATACGGTTCTCACGCCTTAATGCCTTTTCCCGGACGATGATGTAAAAATAAACGGAAGCTGCAATTACAGCCAGCGCTGAGACAATAAACCACCAGCGTTGGTAAAAAGGTGGCATGATTGTGAAAGAGAATGACACCGGCTCTTCGTTCCACTCACCATAGCTGTTACTGGCTTTAAGCTTAAAAATATACTTGCCAGGTATTAAGGCTGAATAAATGGCCCTGGTTTGCCTGGTTACCGGTTGCCAATCTTCATCAGCTCCCTCAAGCATCACCTGGTACTGAACGGCTTCGGGATTGGTTAAACAAATGCTGTAGTAATCGAATACAATGGCCTTTTCTTTATGCGATAATATCAATCCGGCATCCATAGGGTGTTGTTTATAATTCACCTGCATGGATTTGATATGAGTAAGAGGCTCCACACTGGTGGTTCTCAGTTTCTCAGGATTCATTATGGTCACACCGGTTGCGGTACCAAACCAGAATTGGCCATCGGCATCTTTACATACGGCATTATCCTGGGTTTCAATCCCAACAAATCCGTTCCTTTGGGTAAACGTATAGATTTTATTGTCTTTCTGGTCAAAGTGGTTTAATCCCTTATTGGTTCCAATATAGATATGGTTGCTGTCATCCACCGAAATGAGTTTTATAACATTTGAAAGCAAACCTGATGCCTCCGTAAGGTGCCTTAAAACCGTATCCGCTTTCAAGGCAAACACTCCCCGGCTGGCAGTACCAAACCATATGTTCCCATCATAATCCTCTGTTATGGTAGTGGGAGCAACCTCAACACCAAGATCAACGATCTTAAACTCCTTGTCACGGATGTTATAGCGGGTAAGTCCTTTGCCTAACTGTTCCGATCCAATCCACAAATTTCCTTTCGAATCTATAAATAAAGCCGATATATAATTTCCGGATAATCCATCTCCCTGGGTATATCTGATGCCGGTTTGTTTCTGAGGGTCCCAGTATCCAACGCCATCACTTGTCCCAACCCATATATGATCATTCCGGTCAATTTCCAATGCCTTTATGATGCGATTTGTAGGGAGATTCCTGTTCAGGTATGAATTATAAATAAACCGGCCTTCAGTTGTACGATACTCCATTACCCCCGATTCCTCTGTTCCAATCCATACGGTACCCCTCTGGTCCCGTTTAATGAACCTGATCTTTTCAGGGAGGACATTATTGTCACTTTCGAAATAGGTGAACCGTTCTGCTTCAGGTTTATTGGGATGGTAAATGGCAATGCCCTCATCCGTTCCAAACCAGAATTCCACCGGTGTATGTTGGTAAATGGCAAAGGTTTTCGGATCTTTAAAATCCTCTGATTTTTCAATACTTACAAACTGTTCCCCTTTGAAAATGCACAAGCCCTGATTTCTGGTTCCTATCAGCATGTTCCCTTCCCGGTCTTCTGTCAGAAAAAAGATGTCGTCATCAGGAAGGCCATTTTGTTCTGTAAAACTCTTCAGTCCCTCATCTGATATTCTGGTCAGGCCGGCTTCACCACCCTGGTATCCTAAAGTACCCACCCATATATTGTTTTCTCTGTCTTCTGTGATATAGCTGATAAAATTTCCTGCCAGGCCATCACGCCGGTCATATATGACCATTGTATCTTTTTCAATATCATAGCAGTACAACCCGCCGTTATAGGTCCCAAACCAAAGATTTCCATGGGAGTCCTCAAACATGGTGGTTTTTGTAAAATAGGAGGTCAGATCAGGAAACATGGTTAAAACAAAGCGGTCATTATCTTCAGAATACCTGTAAATTCCTTCCGGTGCAACACAATAAAATTTACCGTCCCGGGTCTCCATGGTATAAAAAATCCGGTCGCTCAATCCTTCACTCCCCCGGTATTGTTTTTCAGAGGTAATGGTTCCGGTTTCAGCATTGTAGCCGGCCTTTATCAGTCCTGAGCCAACAGATGATATCCACAGAGCATTGTCACCGGCGCTCCTGATAGTGGTTATATCCCCCCGGAGGTCAATACTATCTAACAGAACTTGTCTGAAAGTGTATCCATCGTAAAACGACAGGGCTCCATCCAGGTGGCCAAACCAAATATTATTAAAGGCATCTTCATATATACATTTCACTCCACCCGCAGCAAGGTCCTGTTCAGGCGAATAATTTTCAAACGTGTTCCCGTCAAATTTCGAAACACCTCCCGGGGTCCCCAACCAGATAAAATCTTTACTGTCCTGGAGAATGAAATATACCCTGGATGAACTCAATCCCTCTTCCACACTGAAGTGATCAAAATAATATTTCTGGGCCGTGGCATGTAGAGTAACCGTTACTATGGTGCATAAAAAAATTATCCGCCTGCTTTGGCGAATAATTTTTTTCACAATTGGCCAATGTGAAAAAGTTTTTCTCATGTAATTTTATTTTGAGATGAAGAAAAAGGTTCCGTTCTCATCTTCAAGGCCATCGATTTTTCCAAATTGTGGCCGTTGTTGCTTGTTCTTCACAACCGCAATAGTTACCTGTGAGACTATATTTTCGATGGGGATACAGGCATTGGGATTATTTGCCAGGGCATTGGCAAAGGTCCTTGTAAACTGCGAGTTATCAGAAGCTTCCTCATATCCGGCCGAAGAAAATACCTGGGAGGATTTAAATCGTGTAGCCCTCCAGTCGTCACAGCTTTTTTCATCAGAGATGCCGCGCATTGCCTGGTAGAAGGTTGGTCCGGATTCACAGGCATCTGTAACCACCAGTGTATGTGTAATGACCTTTGAATAGGACTGAAGCGACGCCTTCAGCTGGCTGATATTAAAATAGGTGAATTCGTCATCCCGTTCAGCATCCACCGGGATCCAGTAACCCACATCGTTCACGAATTTACCATGTCCGGCATACCAGATCAAAAGGCTGCTCACCTGGTTGCTGCGAACGAGATCTCTGAGTTCAATTGAAAAAAACTTTTCAAGCTGCTGCTTGGTCATGTCTTGTTTGGTGATGATATTGTTGATCTGGTAGTTTGCCAGCGCCCCTTTCATCAAACTGATATCCTTTCCGGGGCCCTCAAGACTGGCAAAGGTATTGTAATTTGAATTCTGAATAAATACCACCCAGGTTTTGCCCATTGGATTATCCTGTGTAATGATCCCTTCGCGGTTTAACTGGAAGCTCTGAAGAGTAGTGTTTCCAAAGACATCCGTAGCTTCCACCGTGAACCTGTTTTTATTCAGGACATTTATATTTGCGTTAAATCCGGGATTTTTCTCATCCGGTTTATAACTGGCTGATACGCCATCGATCATGATAGAGGTGATGAGAGATTCATCAAATATTTTCCCCTCAACATATATTATCTGATCATCATCGGAAAGATAGACCTCTCCATTATCTGAAGCATAGGGAGCAAGAATTTGAATAGAGGGTCGATTGATCTCAGTGCGGATTATGTTAAAAGTTTTCTTCCCCATATTTTCATAGGCATCAACGGCCACCACCTCGAGTTCGTCCATTCCCTCGACCGGGACACTGGCAAGAAAAACATAATAATCCTCCTTTCGCTCAAACTGCACATCTGCTCCATTGATCTGCAGGCTTGTAATGTCACTTTGTTCTTCGATCTTTCCCTTGATAAGGACTTCATTCTTGCCAAGGGGCAGATTCACTTCCTCATTCTCAGTCAGTACCGGTTCCAGGAGCATGATCTGTGGATCGTCCGTTTCCCGGTTCAGCTCAAACAGGCGTGTTTCTGCCTCATCTTTCAGTTTCATGGCCCTGCCATCATATTTGGAAAGAACCCCAATAGTTTCATAGTCCTTGGAGGCTTTTTTATAATCCAGGATTTCCTCATAGGATTTTGCCCTTAAAAAGTAGGCCTGGGGATTGTCCTGATTGTAAACAATAACCTTACTGAAATCATTGATTGCATTCGTATGCTGGTTAAAATCCTGGTAATATTTACCCCTTATAAGATACATTTCAGTGTATTCAGGATCGATGAGCAGGATCCTGGATATGTCATTTATGGCACTGGGGTATTCCAGCCTGGAGATATAGATCTCGCTTCTAATAATATAAGCCTCAATATTTTTATCATCATTTTCAAGGACCTTATTAACATCCTTCATAGCATTTTCAAGCTTATTCTGCATCACAAACAATCTGGCTCTTGACAAGTATGGTTCAAGGAATCGTGGGCTGGAACTTACGGCCAGGGAAAAATCATGCTCTGCCTGCGGATAATTTTCAAGTTTGTTTGCTGCCAGGCCGTGCTGGTAATAGTTAATGGCACTTTTCTTTAATGCCAGGGCACTGTCAGATGCCCTCAGACTCCTGTCATAATCCTCCAGGGCCAGATAAGTGGCTGCTTTTTCTGTAAAAGCATTCCCGTTTTTTTTATCAATTCTGGTAGCCTTATTCAACATAGCAAGGGCTTCATCGTATTTGCCTGTCATGTTAAACAATCTTCCGGCCTTGTAGTGTACATCCGTGTTTTTATGTAAAAACACAGAAGCCCTGCGGTAATCAAGAGCAGCTTTCCCGAGACTGTCCATCTGTTCATAAACCGAAGCACGTGCCAGATAGGCCTTGGTAAAATCCGGATCAAGATTGATTGCCCTGTTGAACTGGTCAATTGCATCGGAGAAGTTTTGAGTTTCGACGAAATTCCTGCCGGTTTTCAGGAATTTCTTTGCATTTTGTCCTGCTGAATACACAGGAGTGAGCAAAAAACTAAACAGCAATACCCATTGTACCTTAAACATCCTCATGACAATAATTTTTGTGACACCTACTGTTTCCATACCAAAGTTACAGAATTTGTTCATTTCTATCAATATACGGAATAATATTTAAAAGGTTTGTTTAAGTAACAGGTCTGAGATTAAGCTCAATACCCGTTAAAATGAATATTTAACCCGGTTTGCCAGGTCTGGACTGATAATCCTTCACTTTCCGGCAATTCAGGAGCAGGCTTGCCTCTTTTGAAACTCGGGGTGCCGGTAAAGATCCTTGCTTCATCCCAGAATCCTTCAGAGATCAGACTGTTGATCGTGAAACTACCCCCCTCAACCAAAACAGAAACAATGTTTTCATTGTATAAAAAGTCCAGGATTTGAGGCCAGATTGAAGTCTGAAAATCAATCTTAACATAAGAAGTCCCCGGAATGTTCCTGTTTTCTTTTTCAGTGAATACAATACAGGGGGCTCCCTTGTTAAATACCTGCAATCCGGGGGGCAGTTTTAAAGTCCTGTCAATGACCAGTTTCAACGGGGAGGGTCCCGTCCATTCCCTGGTATCCAGTCGCGGATTATCAGTGATCAGTGTTTTCGTTCCGGCAAGAATGGATGGTTCCTGTGACCGCCATTTATGTACCATCATGCGCTCCTTGGGTCCGGATATCCAGTTCGGCCCGACAGGATCCCCGGCCTTTCGGTGAACATCAATGAATCCATCCGCCGATTCTGCCCACTTCAGAATGACATAAGGCCGTTTCTTTTGATGAAAAGTAATAAACCGCCTGTTCAAAAACCGGCACTTATCTTCCAGAATTCCAACATCCATCCGGCACCCCGACTGTTTTAATTTTTCAATTCCTTTTCCTTTGACCAGGGCATTGGGATCGACCATACCTATAACCAAATGGGGGATATTATTCCCCCTGATGAGATCCGTGCATGGTGGTGTTTTACCGCTATGTGCACAGGGTTCGAGGTTCACATACAGTGTGCTCACTCTCAGTAAGGCCTTGTTTGTCACAGATTGAATCGCCAGCACCTCTGCATGAGGTCCTCCGAATTCATGATGGAATCCCTCCCCAATAATGGTATTATTATGAACAATTACACAACCAACCAAAGGATTGGAACCTGTATGTCCCAATCCTTTTTCTGCCAATTGCAGGCATCTTTCCATATATAGCTGCCCGGATTCCATTTGGGATAATAAATCGCTTGTAATTTACTAATTTTAAGCTCAGGGAATAGTCCCCCCCCGGAAATTCGGACCAGCTAAAAGAACAATATATGCATCTTAAAGATCTGACTGTTCATATTTCAAACTTGCTGGAAAATCTGTATCCCGAATCTGAGATTAAAAGCATGATCTATGGATTGTATTCTTTTGTTTTTGGTTTTTCAAAGTTTCAGGTATCCCAAAAGGCCGGGACGGTGGTACAAGAAAAGGATGTTGCGGCTATTAAAGAAATGGTGAAGGACCTGCAAAGATATAAACCACTACAGTATGTACTGGGTGAAACCGGATTTTATAACTGCAGGATCAGGGTGGGGGAAGGCGTATTGATCCCAAGACCTGAAACAGAAGAGTTGGCTGACTGGATCATAAAATCTGAAAAGCCGGAAAAAGTCCTGGATTTATGTACCGGCAGTGGGTGCCTGGCCATTGTACTTGCAAAGAACCTGCCGGGCAGCACTGTTTTTGCCACAGATAGTGAAGAAGTTGCTTTAAAATACGCAGTTGAAAATGCCCGGTTGAATGATGTACATGTGACATTCATCCGGAACAACATTCTAAAGGAAAATTTACCCTGGAATGGAACCTGTTTTGACCTCATTGTCAGCAATCCCCCATATATCAGAGAATCTGAAGCATTAATGATGCAACAAAATGTATTAAACTGGGAACCGGAGAAAGCTCTTTTTGTCCCGGATGATGACCCTTTGATTTTTTACCGCTCGATACTGCATGCAGCCGGTATAGTTTTAAAAAAAGGTGGCCGTTTATATTTTGAGATTAATGAAACCCTTGGTGATGCTGTCCGGGAGGCATTTGCAGCACATTTTTATTCAACTGTTGAAATACGTACCGACCTTTCCGGAAAACAACGGATGGTCAGGGGCACAAAAACCTAAAGCAAGTTGATGAATAATAAAAATCATACTTTTTATAAAAAGCTGCTTTCAAGGGCCCAAAATATATGCTCACGCCAGGAAAAATGCCTCCGGGATATGAAAGATAAACTTGCGGCCTGGGGGGCAGACCCCGATCAATGTGAAAAGATCCTTAAGCTTCTTGTCGATGAAAAATTTGTGGATGAGAAACGGTATTCCACCAGTTTTGTAAAACAAAAATTCATGTTTAATAAATGGGGACGGAAGAAAATCTCTCTGGCATTGTATCAAAAACACATTCCGCCGGAAGTGATCAGTACCGCTCTTGACAGCATTCCCCCGGAAGAATACAAATCGGAGTTAAAGGCCCTTCTTATCAGGAAAAAGGAAACCATTAAGGCAAAAAATCAATACGACCTGATGGCTAAATTACAAAAATATGCCCTGGGAAAAGGATTCGAATCAGATGTGATCCACAGCGTGATAAATGATGTTGTAAAGAAGCTTTAAATATGGGCATATTCAGGTAAAATATTTCTAAATTTGACAGAAATAATCATTAATATTAATGAACATGATAACTCCCGATCAGATAAAAAAACTTAAAAAACGCGAGGAAGCGTTGAGGAGGCATCTTTGACATCGATGCTAAAACCATCCTTGTACAAGAAGAAGAAGCCATTTCTCATAAGCCCGGTTTCTGGAACGATCCTAAAAAAGCAGAAGAACATTTAAGAAAAATTTCCTCGTTAAAATCCTGGATCCGCGAATTTGAAGAAGTGAAGACCAGCCTGGAAGACCTTTCTGTACTTTTTGATTTTTTTAAGGAAGGAGAAGCCACTGAGGAGGAAACAATGGCTCAATATGAAAGCGCCCTGCGGTCTGTTGAAAACCTGGAATTGAAAAACATGCTTCGTAAAAAGGAAGATGCCCTGGGTGCTATCTTAAAAATTAATTCAGGCGCCGGAGGCACGGAAAGCCTGGATTGGGCCGCCATGTTAATGCGCATGTACTTACGCTGGGGTGAAAGAAACAATTATGAAGTGAAAGAACTGGACTACCAGGCAGGTGACGAAGCGGGAATCAAATCAGTGACCCTGGAATTTACAGGTGATTTTGCTTATGGTTATTTGAAAAGTGAAAACGGGGTGCACCGGCTGGTAAGGATCTCACCTTTCAATGCACTTGGAAAACGCCAGACCACTTTTGCATCTGTTTTCGTGTCCCCTGTTGTGGATGAATCTATTGAAATAGAAATTAACCAGGCGGACATCACCTGGGAAACATTCCGGTCGAGTGGAGCCGGGGGGCAAAATGTTAATAAGGTGGAGACCGCTGTCAGGCTCCGGCACCAGCCAACAGGCCTGGTTGTTGAAAACCAGGAAACCAGGTCTCAGTATAAAAATAAAGAAAATGCCCTGAGATTATTGAGATCCCAGCTCTATGAAATAGAATTAAGAAAAAAAAGGGAGGAGCAAGCCAGGATTGAGGGTGAAAAAAAGAAAATCGAATGGGGCTCACAAATCAGAAGCTACACGTTACATCCATATAAGCTTGTGAAAGACTTACGTACAAGTTTTGAGTCTTCCAAGGTACAGGATGTCCTGGATGGTGATTTGAATGATTTTATAAAATCCTATCTGATGGAGTTTGGCGGAAAATTGTAACTGCTTTAAAATAAATCTGTTCTAAAATATTTTAATTATGAAAGTACGAATCGAACACGACACCATGGGAACCGTCGAAGTTCCTGCAGACCGCTATTGGGGGGCTCAAACCCAAAGATCATTAGAAAATTTCAAAATCGGGGACGGGCGGATGCCCATTGAGATCATCAGGGCCTTTGGAGTACTGAAAAAAGCCGCTGCCCGGGCCAATGCAGAACTTGGCGTGTTACCGGAAGAAAAATCAAAGCTGATTTCACAGGTGTGTGATGAAATTATTGAAGGGAAACTTGATGATCATTTTCCATTGGTGGTCTGGCAAACCGGTTCAGGAACACAATCGAATATGAATGTAAACGAGGTGGTGGCAAACCGTGCAAACGTAATTAATGAAGGAGAATTGGGTAAAGGTGATCGCTTCATCCACCCAAATGATGATGTTAACAAATCCCAATCCTCAAACGACACTTTTCCCACCGCTATGCATATAGCCGGATATAAAATGATTGCTGAAGTTACCCTTCCCGGTTTGGAATCCCTAAGGAATGCCCTAAACGTTAAAGTCAAAGAATTTAATAAGATGGTAAAGACCGGGAGAACCCATTTGATGGATGCCACTCCCCTGACTCTTGGACAGGAATTCTCAGCCTACGTTTCCCAACTCGATCACGGTATTGTTGCACTAAAGAATACCCTGCCACACCTGTCTGAACTGGCACTGGGAGGAACAGCAGTAGGAACCGGCTTAAATACACCCAGGGGTTATGATGTGCTGGTTGCCAAATACATTGCAGACATATCCGGCTTTCCTTTCATTACCGCCGGTAATAAATTTGAATCACTGGCCGCACATGATGCCATAGTAGAGACTTCAGGGGCTTTAAAAACACTGGCGGTAAGTATTATGAAAATTGCCAACGATATCAGGCTTCTGGGTTCAGGTCCGCGATGTGGCATTGGTGAAATCAACCTTCCTGCCAATGAACCGGGTTCTTCAATTATGCCGGGAAAGGTAAATCCCACCCAGTGTGAGGCAATAACAATGGTATGCGCCCAGGTGATGGGAAATGATACAGCCATCGCCATCGGGGGCATGCAGGGGCATTATCAACTGAATGTATTTAAAACAGTGATGATCGCCAATTTGCTGGAATCTGCACGACTGACCGGAGATGCCTGCGTATCTTTCACTCAGAATTGTGTGGAAGGCATTGCTGCTAATGAGGCAAATATTAAAAAGAATCTCAATAACTCCCTCATGCTGGTCACTGCCCTGAACAGGCAAATCGGCTACGAGAATGCGGCCAAAATTGCTAAAAAGGCTCATGAAGAAGGACTGACGCTCAGGGAATCAGCCCTGCAGTCAGGTCTGGTTACCGGAGAACAGTTTGATGAATGGGTCAATCCCGCAAAAATGATCGGTTCGTTTTGAACCGCATTTAAAACTGTCCAAACCTTCAAGGTTTTCAAAAACCTTGAAAGTTTATTATTCCAGGGTATGAGGCTCCGGCTGGGTAACATCCTGATTTTTTTCCTATTTTTGACTGGAATAGCTCAGTTATAAGTACACACAATGAAAAAAACCATCTATACACTGCTGGTTCTGCTAACCGGCCTGAACCTGACAGCACAGAAAAATTACATGGGCCTTTCCATGGGTGGCAGCTTCCCTCTTGGCACTTATGCGAATGAAGCAGGAGTGAATACTACTGGCTATGCCCTTACCGGGTTTACACTGAGTTTTAATGGAAATTACTACTTCATCGATCACATTGGTTTTCATGGAGCCATCAACTATGGCATGAACTCTGTTGATGAGGAGAAGTTAAAAACAGACTGGGTCGCACATTTAAAAGCATTGTATCCTGATGCAGACCTCCCGGATGATGCAGTAATTGATTTTACTACCCTGGGCTGGCTATATGTGAATGCCCTTTCGGGGCCGGTTCTGGGCCTTTCAATCTCAAAGTTCACAATTGAAGCACGCGCAACTGCAGGATTGAGTTATATCAGACCTCCTGAAAGAAATATCCGGATCACCTTCCGCAATACCGAAATAACCAGTTTTGCCTCCGGACAAAGCATGGCTTTCGGATACCAGCTTGGTACGGGAATACTCTTTACTCCGAATAATGTTACAGGCATCCGGCTGGCGTTTGATTATTTTAGCAGTACGGCAAAAATAGATCTGGAAAGCCACATAGATGAGGGTCTTGGAAACCCGGTGATCAGCACCGAAACAGTGAAGTTTCCAATTTCCACCATTCACCTGACCCTCGGATTGGCTTATTTGTTTTAGGGCATTGAAAATAATATTGCTGTTCCATGGCTGAAAAAGCGAACGATCATATTCTTTATGACACTTTTCCTCCAAGATCTAAATCGGAATGGATCAATGCAATCAGGAAGGATCTTAAAGGAAAAGGTATTGAACAGTTAACACGGCAAACCTTTGAGGGTTTCAAAGTCCCTCCTGTTTTTACACTTGAGGATCTCGATCATATTGAATGGCTGGATCAACTCCCTGGCAGCTTTCCTTTTGTCAGAGGAACAAAAACACACAGTAATAACTGGGCCATCCGGCAGGATATAAATGCATCTGATCCGGAGTTGGCGAATCAAAAGGCCAGGGCTGCCATCCACTCAGGGACCGGAGAAGTTGGATTCAGATTAAGCGGGATCCGTTCAGAACCCGGATCTGTATTCAATATCCTGCTCAGGGATATAGACATTTCCAGGATCTCCGTTGTCTTTCAAACAGATGCCCTTAGCCCTGAGATCATCAAGGCTTTTGCCCGGATAATCAAAGAGCGGAAACTTTCCGTGGATCAGATATCCGGAGGGTTTGAGTACGATCCGCTTTCGGATCTTGCAACCGGCGGCTTAAGGCCCGGAAAGAACCTGCAGACACAGGTTCTGGATCAACTCCGGCTGGGTGCTGAAATGCTGCCCGGCTGTAATCTTCTGCAAATAAACGGGCATTTATTCAGTGATCTGGGAACCTCTGTCGTGCATGAACTCGCCTTTAGCCTGGCCCTGGGTGTTGAGTACCTCTCGTGGATATCTGACTCGCATCTGAATTTTGCAACTACCACCAACACTCTGGCATTTAAAATGGGGATTGGGCCAAATTTCTTTATGGAAATCGCTAAATTGAGAACCCTGCGGTTTCTTTGGTCGAAGATCCTTTCTGCTTATAAAATGAATCATGAAAAATATTCCGGTATTCATATATATTCGGCACCCTCAACCTGGAATAAAACAAAAAGCGATCCACATGTGAACATGCTGCGATATACAACAGAAGCACTTTCTGCAGCCCTTGGAGGCGCTGATTCTATTAATATTTCCCCATTTGACGAACCCCTGTCAGGTCCGTCAGAATTCTCCGAAAGGATCGCCAGAAACACACAAATATTGTTTAAGGAAGAATCTTATTTAAACAGGATTGCCGATCCGGGAGGCGGCTCATATTATATTGAGAACCTGACAAACCAATTAGCAGATGAGGCCTGGAATATTTTTCTGGGGATTGAGCAGGAAGGAGGATACCTGAAGGCGCTAAGTACCGGCAGCATTCAAAAAACAATACTTGATCTGCAACAATCCAGAGAGAATAGCATCGCTAACAGAAAAACCATACTTCTGGGAACCAACCACTATCCAAACAGTCATGAGACGCTTAAACCATCAAAAACTTTTAAGGAGGAAGAGGGGGATGACTCCGGTCCGGTAATAAAAAAATTCAGAGGTGCCGCAAAGTTTGAATCTCTGAGGGAGATCAGCGGCCGCCAGTCAAAAGGACGCCCGCGTGTATTCTTGTTTCCCTTTGGCAATCCTGTAATGCGAACAGTAAGGGTAGGTTTTGCGTCAAATTTCTTTGGTTGTGGCGGGTATATGGTGGAGAACCTTACCGGTATTGAATCAACAAGCGAGGGACTGAACCGGTGCAACAAAGAGAAACCGGAAGTGGTTGTTTTTTGCAGTTCAGATGAGGAATATGCTCAGGTGCTTCCAGGCTTGCTCGGCAAATTTTCCTCCAACCCCCTGTTTATTGTTGCCGGTCATCCTGAAAAAGATATTGAAAACCTCGAAAATAAAGGGGTTCGTTATTTTATCCACTTGAAATCCAATGTGTTAAAAACATTGCAATCTGTACATAATGCACTGGGAGTTAAATAGTTTAATCATCATTAAGCCATGAGGCCGGATTTCAGAAAGATCAATATAAAAAAGACCTACCAGGAGAAGACTTCCGGTACAATCCGGGAATCCGGAAAGGCCCCGCACAGCACCTGGGAAACCCCTGAGAATATTTCATTAAAAAGTGTGTATTCGGGTGCCGACATCAGGGGGCTTCATCAACTGGATTATATAGCAGGTATGCCCCCCTATTTACGCGGCCCTTATTCCAGTATGTATGTCACAAGACCCTGGACCATCCGCCAATATGCAGGTTTTTCCACGGCTGAAGAATCAAATGCCTTTTACAGGCGCAATCTGGCATCGGGACAAAAAGGCCTGTCGGTGGCATTCGACCTTGCCACTCACAGAGGTTATGACTCCGATCATGAACGTGTTGCAGGTGACGTGGGAAAGGCCGGAGTTGCCATTGATACGGTTGAAGACATGAAGATACTCTTTGATCAGATCCCCCTGAATGAAATGTCCGTATCCATGACCATGAATGGAGCTGTTTTACCGGTTATGGCTTTCTATATCGTTGCAGCACTTGAACAAGGGGTCTCCATGAGAGAACTCACAGGTACCATTCAAAATGATATCCTGAAAGAATTTATGGTCCGGAATACCTATATCTATCCTCCGGACATGTCCATGCGAATTATTGCCGATATTTTTGAATTCACCTCGCAGTACATGCCCAGATTTAATTCCATAAGTGTTTCAGGATACCATATGCAGGAAGCCGGAGCTACAGCAGATATAGAACTGGCATATACACTGTCCGACGGCCTTGAATACTTGCGAACAGGGTTGCAAGCGGGCCTGGATATCGATGCTTTTGCACCACGGATCTCCTTCTTTTTTGGCACCGGCATGAATTATTTCATGGAAATTGCCAAGTTGCGGGCTGCACGGTTGATATGGGCCAAATTAGTGGAACAGTTTCATCCAAAAAATCCAAAATCCATGGCGCTCCGAACACATTGCCAGACTTCAGGATGGAGCCTGACAGAGCAAGATCCCTATAATAATGTAAGCCGCACCTGCATTGAAGCCATGGCAGCCGTCCTTGGACATACACAATCGCTGCATACCAATGCCCTGGACGAAGCCATAGCCTTGCCTACCGACTTCTCAGCCAGAATTGCCCGGAATACACAAATTTATCTTCAGGAAGAAACACAGATCACCAAAGCAGTGGATCCATGGGGTGGGTCTTATTATGTTGAATACCTGACCGATAAACTGGCGCGAAAATCATGGAACCTGATCCGGGAAATTGAGGAACTGGGCGGCATGGCCAAAGCAATTGAAACCGGCCTTCCAAAAATGAGGATTGAAGAAGCTGCTGCAAGAAAACAGGCCCGGATTGATTCCGGAAAAGATACCATCGTTGGCCTGAATAAATTCAAGCTTGAACAGGAGGATCCCATTGACATCCTGGAAGTGGATGATAATGCGGTCAGGGAAACGCAAATTGAGAGGATCAGTAAACTGAAAAAAACCCGCGATGCGCAAAAGGTGCACAGCATCCTGAACTCAATTACAGAGGCTGCAAAATCAGGCAATAATAATCTGTTGAGCCTGTGCGTGAAAGCAGCAAAAGTCCGTGCAACCCTGGGAGAGATATCTGAAGCCATTGAACTGGTTTCAGGCAGGTATAAAGCAGTCATCCGGTCTGTCTCCGGTGTGTATGCAACGGAAACAGGCCAGGATAAAGATTTTATCAAAGCACAGGAACTTGTAAAAAAGTATTCGAAACTGGAAGGAAGACAGCCCCGCATCATGGTGGCAAAAATTGGACAAGATGGACACGACAGGGGTGCCAAAGTGGTTTCAACAGGGTATGCCGATATTGGATTTGATGTGGATATCGGACCCTTATTTCAAACGCCGGCCGAAGCTGCCCGGCAGGCTGCCGAAAATGACGTCCATGTATTAGGCGTATCCAGCCTTGCCGGAGGTCACAAAACACTGGTTCCGCAAATCCTTGAAGAACTTAAAAAACTGGACAGGGAAGACATCATGGTCGTGGTTGGCGGAGTCATTCCCCACCAGGATTATGAGTATCTTTACAAATCAGGAGTCGTTGCTATTTTCGGGCCGGGTACTTCAGTGCCGGATGCGGCTTGTAAAATACTGGAAATATTGATTCATAGTGTGACTGAAGTTTAAAACAAATGATTATGAAAAAAATTGTGATTGCTGCCTTTGGAATTGTACTAACCGGCATGATGGCTTTATGCCAGGACCTGAATAATACCGTGGTCTCTGAAAATTCCAACATGGTCATCCTGATTGGAGAATGCAACCGGGATGCATTTGCAATGCCGGAATTCAGGGAATGGTTCGATGCGGAATATGCCAGCTATACGCCCAATCCTGCGAGTCTTGAAAACCTGCAGGAACTTGATCTTAACTCCCTGGAAATCAAGATCGTGCTTGGAACATGGTGCCCCGACAGCCGCCGCGAAGTTCCGAGGTTCCTGAGGATTGTGGATGATCTTGGTTTGCAGGAAAACCAGATCAGTATGATCAGTGTCAACATGGAAAAAAAAGTGCCGGGAATGGATGTTTCACATCTTGGTGCAGCATATGTACCTACCATTATCGTCTTTAGTAATGGAGAGGAAAAAGGGCGCATCGTTGAAATGCCGGAAACAACATTGGAGGAGGACCTTGTTAATATCTTAAAATAAAGTTGCGGGGGCCCTTGTATCTATTCCCTTTCGGTTTTGTTATCTTTGGAATATCAACGCCTTTAGAAAACTTAAAATTATGGAAGAACAACCAAAATCAACTGCAGGACAAGGATTCGGAATCGCTTCGTTAATCCTGGGGATACTGGCTTTACTCATTGCATTTATTCCATGCGTGGGGTTGTTTGCCCTGATCCCCGGTGTGGTGGCAATAGTCCTGGCCATAGTGGGACTGTCCCAGGCTAAAAATGCCAACGGACAAAGAGGAGTCATTATTGCCGGACTGGTGATCTCTATAGTCGGGACGGTTATGGCTGCAACCTGGCTGATCTTTTTGTCAACCGCCGGGGTATTCTTTAAAGAGATGAGTGAAAAACCTGAATTTAAAGAGATCATTGAGGAAGTGATCGGGGACATTTCCGATGAAATAGATCGGGCGGTTGAAGAATCAACAGGTGAAATTGATGCCGGAAAAATGGAGGAGAAACTCGAGGACCTGGAAAAAGCTGTTGGAGAGGGGGAACAAACCCAACCCGACACACTTGAACATTAAGGCTTCCGGCCATTGAACGCGTTTGTTAAACATCCCTATCTGACCGTTAATCTCACTTTTGCGGGGATCATTGTTTTGATATTCCTGTATTCCTTTATTTTTTCATCTGAAAAAGACAACCATCCGGTACCCTCAGTGTACGAACATCTGAGTGGGAAAAAATCTCCCACTTCGGGCCTTTCGAGAAGCTTTTCGGAAATCGTGCGACTGCATTTTAAAAGTGCAGCAGAATGGAATTCTTACGGAATACCAATATTTCTTTTCTTTTTAATTCAGTTATTTATGAGACTGGGCGTCAGTCTTATAATAATCAGGCAAAATATTTCTTATAAATCTCTTGTTTGGGTTGACGCACTTGTTTCAACGGGACTATTGGTTCTTTGTTTTCAGGATCTGTTAATGGTCTGGAAATTCATGTGAATAACAAAGATGGAGGGCTAAGGCCCGGTTATATGGCTGCTTCTGTATCCACGGCATAAGTGCCATAACATGAATTGCTATGAAGATCCGCTGACTTTATCAGTATCATTCTAGCCCTACGGGCTGTATCCTTATTTTTGCATCTGAGAACAGCCACTGAAGTGGCTGCCTATTCCCTTTAAGTCTCTACGAGACTGGCCCTCACTAACAATTTGTCGGACGAAGGGGAGGTGGTTGAGAAGAAATCATAGCACGATGATATGTAGGGCGAACGTTCCCTTTCGGTCATCGGTCCGTCAGGAGTGAACTTTTTTTACCGGAGGTATAGTAGGTTCCAATGTAGATCGATTTTGTAAATCGATTAGTGATTTGAAAAATCACTCTACATGAAATCCGTTATTTGTTATTAGCAATGAAGCCGTCAAACAATTTGGCATCAGTGGTCCAAAATCATGCTATGGTGGTAAGATCCCATCATTCTATTATTCTATTATTCCATTATTCCATCTTTCCAATCCCACAATCATATAATCAATAAGATTACCTACTCACTGTTTACTATTATCCTGCCTTCCCCTCAGTCAGTTCCTGCAGGGTAAAAGTCCGGGCATGCCGGATCCCTTTGGGTGTATTTTCCAGGGTGCAACATTCATGGTACAGGTCGTGTTCAAAAAACAGGATGTATTCGTTTTCACAGGCTTCTTCAAGAAAGTTTTCCTTCTCCTTCAGGGTTGTCAGCGGGTCAATGTCATAAGCCATGTTGTAGGCAATGGGAATATGCACAGTTGAAGGAATCAGATCGGCGCCAAACACAACGGTTTTGCCCATATAATCAATAAACGGAATGGCCTGTCCACGGGTATGCCCATGAAACAAACGCACTCTGAAACCAGAAAACACTTCCTCGTTGTCCTCAATAAAGCGGAGTTGACCGCTGTCCAGCATTGGCAGCAGATTCTCTTCCAGGAAGGCATCTTTTTCCCGCATATTTGGATTGTTGGCCCACTCCCATTGCTCCCTGCTCACCCAATAGGTTGCCTTGGGAAACACCAGTTCAAACCCGGTTTTTCCCTTATTATAGCGCACCCCGCCTCCACAATGATCTGAATGCAGGTGTGTGAGCACCATGTCGGTAATATCGTCCGTGTGATAACCATATTTCTTCAAACCTCCTGCCAGTCCATCCCCACCATTTAACTGAACAAAGCTCATGTATTTTTCGCTTTGTTTATCCCCATATCCATTGTCAATCAGGGCTATCCTGTCTCCGGCATCCACAAGAAGGGAGCGCAGGGCCCAATTGCACAGATTATCCCCGTCAGCAGGGTAGTATTTTTGCCAGATGGTTTTGGGCACAACACCAAACATGGCGCCACCATCCAGTTTGAAATTTGAAATATGGATCGGAAAAATATTATTAACGGCCATGATCCGGATAATTTATATTTTAAGGATCTCAAATATAACCAACTCAGATGGAACTTCCTGTTGAAGGTTTACTAAAGCATTGAATTGTGATTCATAAAACGTATTTTTGATCGCTGACAGTTGTACATATCAAAACCCCTGTATATGGAATTCAACAATGTGGCGATTGCTTTTGGACTTACCCTCTTTGCAGGATTATCTACAGGTATCGGAAGTGCTATAGCTTTTTTTGCAAAACGAACCAATACAAAGTTTTTATCCGTTGCCCTTGGATTTTCAGCGGGGGTGATGATCTATGTATCATTTGTTGAAATCCTGCCACTGGCCAATACTTCCATGGTCAAGGAACTGGGTCTGATCCCGGGTTCCTGGATCACCGCGGCCTCATTCTTTGGTGGCATCCTGCTGATTGCCATAATTGACAAATTCATTCCCAGCTTTGAGAATCCTCATGAAATCAAAAGTGTGGAAGACATGCATGCCCCCGGAATGATGCAGGAAAAATTAATAAGAACCGGACTGTTCACAGCCCTGGCTATTGCCATTCATAATTTTCCGGAGGGACTGGCTACCTTCACTGCCGCTTTAACCGATCCAAATCTTGGTATTGCCATTGCCGTGGCCGTAGCCATTCATAACATTCCTGAAGGCATTGCGGTTTCAGTGCCCGTGTATTACGCCACCGGCAGTAAAAAGCGCGCATTTTTACTGTCCTTCCTTTCGGGTCTTTTTGAACCACTTGGGGCCATAGTGGGATATTTAATCCTGATGCCTTTTCTGAATGAACTTGTTTTTGGAGTATTGTTTGCCGGGGTTGCAGGCATCATGGTTTTTATTTCCTTTGATGAATTATTACCGGCTGCTCATAAATTCGGTGAACACCATTATTCAGTTTATGGACTGATAGCCGGAATGGCTATCATGGCAATCAGTCTGCTATTATTCTTATAGAGGGATGAAAAAAACGTTCACACTGCTGCTGTTCATTATTTTTCTTTCTGCACTGCAGGCCCAGTCTTACAGAACGGCCACCGGGATCAGGGCGGGATTGCCCCTTGGAATCAGTATAAAACATTTTATTACTGATCAATCTGCCATTGAAGGCATCTTCGGAACCCGTTGGGCCGGTGCAACGCTTTCCATTCTGTACGAACACCACAGGGCTGTGAATCAATACCCTGGCCTCAACTGGTATTATGGAGTTGGTGGCGCTGCTGGTCTTTATGATAAACGAAGTCCCTGGGTAGTGGGAGAAGGAAACAGGCTCATTATAGGTGTCCAGGTTATTTTTGGTATGGAATACACCTTCGGTCATATTCCCCTGAACCTCGGTTTTGACTGGATTCCACTCGTAAATCTGGCAGGATTTTCAAACTTTGATTTCATCCAGTTTGCCCTGTCTTCAAGATACGTTTTCTAACCCTGTACATTGGTCTGATCAGGTTTTAGCACAACAATATTTTGCCAAAAAAGGGTATAAATATTTGCTTGGGAGAAAAAAAATATTTTACCTTTGCAATCCCTTTATTAAAAATGGCCTTGAAAAGGCCCGTTCGTCTAGGGGTTAGGACGCCAGGTTTTCATCCTGGTAACAGGGGTTCGAT
>CAYOFK010000002.1:0-24317 GCA_964403185.1 uncultured Rikenellaceae bacterium
TTATCATCATCAGCACCACGGGCATAGATCTTTCCATCCCTTACTTCGGGTTCAAATGGCGAAGAGTCCCACAGGTCCAGTGGTTCCACCGGCTGCACATCATAATGTCCATAAACCAGGACTGTGGGTGCGTCAGGATCTGTTATTTTTTCACCATACACCACGGGAAATCCAATCGTTGGACAGATCTCCGCTGCATCGGCACCCGCCTTTATTATGAATTGTTTAATACATTCCGCTGCCTTCATCATGTCTTTCTCATTATCAGGCTTTGCACTGATGGAAGGGATCCTTATGAGTTCAAAAAGTTCATCCAGGAATCGAATCTTATGTTTTTCAATGTATTGTTCCAGTTCTTTCATTTAAATGAATTTAAAAGTTTTATAATACTGTTAACTGTTCTTTCTGAAAATTTCTTCTCCGGCGATCCTGACCTTTTCATACCATTCTTTTCCAAACTTCCGGACCAGGGAATCTTTTACAAATTTGTAAACCGGAAGATCCTCACTTTTTCCACAAACCCTGCCGGATCTGCAGATATTCCATTTTTCATAATTCACGCCTGTAAATCCGGTATAGTTCTTAATACGTACAGGGAACAAATGGCATGAAACAGGTTTCCTGAACCGGATTTTTTCATCCAGGTACGCCCGTTCGATTCCACAAAAGTATATGCCATGTTCCTGAATGGTATAAGCGCATTCTTTATCTGTGATCAGGGGAGTAACCTCATCTCCATCCTTGTCTATCATACTGGTCCCGGTTTTTTCAATGGCCTGTATGCCGGCTTCCTGAAGATAAGGCCTGATTTCAGGATATAACTCCTTAAGTAGTTTCACCTCTTCATTTTCAAGGGGTGCACCGGAATCACCGTAAACACAGCAATGGCCTTTGCATTTTTCCAGGTCACACTTAAATTGTTCCTCAAAAACATCCAGACTCAGCACCGTATCATCAATCTGTAACATGCTGTTAACGTTCCTCGATAAGTGGCAAGGATCTGAATTCAGGTATTTCACGGGAAAAAGATTTTTTTTTCACCCGTATCCGAATGACCCCTTCCCCGGAATATTCCGGCTTTTGTTCCTTGGTTTCCTCTGCCGCATTACTGCCCTCAATGAAAGTGAATAAAAGTTTTAAGGTATCCCCTTTCACAAAATTATCCGCAATTTCATTTGTTTGTCTGTCCCTGATAACCGGCATGAATTTCCGCGATCCCACCCAGGCCGACTCAATGCTTAGCTTTTTTGAGCTCTTAAGTACTATAATAAGAACACTGTACCTGATCTTTGAAGGAGTTTCTTTACGGCCTGCAATAATGGTTTGTTTTGTGGCATCCAGCAATTTTATGTCCTTGCTTTTAAAACAAGGGGCCATCAGCAATAGTGTCAGAAAAAATGTAATTTTTGCTGTCATTCAAAACGGAGTTGAACAACAAAAATACAGAAAAATATGGCTTTTAAAGCCGAAACAGGCTTATACTGAAACTCTGAAGACCGGTTTATGGTTTCTGTTTAAGATTCTTCTGTTCCGGTCCGGTTGTTTTAACGAACGATCACCAAACGGTGTACACCCACCTGTGTATCCCGGGAGATCAACCGGATAAAGTAGATCCCATGGGAAAAACGGCTGATGTTAATCTCAAACTGCTTGCTTCCTTTTTCAAGAATTTGAGTACCTACTTTTGACCCAACCTCATTATAGATTTCCAGAAGGGTTGCCGTATCGAGGGTTCCGGCGAACTCAATAAATGCCCTGCCGGATGCTGGGTTTGGATATACTTTGTAATCAAGTGCGTCAGATAGCAGGATAGTGCCCTGGTTCCAGGTACCCAGCATCCCGGCAAAGGTGATGTAAGACGCCTGGTAGACTTCTTTGGTATCTTCATTTTGCACAAAGGCGACCAATACCAGGGAATCAACAGATGTGAAATCGCCCGGATTAAAATTCCAGGAAAGACTGATGGTAGCTTCACCGGATACATCCCAGAGTGTTTTCAGGGAGGTGCCGCCCACATCCGGAAGCATTTTTTTAAGGACATTCCGGTAGAGGATGTTGGGTGTTTCATTCTCAACCACAGACAAATGCAATGTAAGGTTTTCATTGGTCACATCTCCTTTCAGCCGGGTCAGTTTCACCTCAGCGTTCAGGGTATTGCCGGTAATATCAGAATTACTCAGATCTATATCAACCAACGGATCTACCAGTATTTGCCTGAACAGGTCTTTCTCTTCCCAGGAATAGGCGCCATTCTTTCCACCAAATCCCGAGGAGTGGTAGGCCCCTTCCATAACGGAATAGGGTACCGTTGAGATGCCATAGTAGAATGCTCTGGAGCTGGGTCCGGCCGGATAGTATGCATTCCTGGGATCGGCCCCCGGGAAGTTGGTGAAATAATGAATATCGATCAATTCGCCGGCATTTTTCCTGGCAATCTTATTTACCATGGTATCGGCTTTCTCCTGGTTTGGATCGGCAGCATTAGAAAAATGCTCAAGAAAAACCATCCGCGTACGTTCGCCAATCCAGATATTATCAAATGCAAAGCCTTCAAAGTTACTGGCCACGGCATCCGAACCGAAGGCAAAGCGGAAGCGCACCCTGTTACTTTGAATGGAATCCAGGAGATTCCTGGCTTCCTTCCATGCACTTTGATTCACGCCTGTCCATCCCAGGCGCTGACCGCCTGGTTGTCCTGTCAAGAGTGCCGAATTATACCAATTAATGCCATCTTCGGTAGTACCTACTACCTTCCAGGTATCGCCATCATCCTCAGAGGCCATTAAGGCCGCCCCATCCCGGCTGGTTTCAGCATGCACCCAGTAATCAAACTTGATCATGGGCTTGTTAACCTGACTGAAATCGAAACAGGGCCCCTCCACAAATGAAAGTTCTACAGTGTTGTAATATCCGGAATTATTTGTTACCCAGGCCGTATCCCCTCCGGGATCATCCATAACAGATCCGTTTAAAACATTCCGCATCCAGCTTGATTCCCCGATGGAAAAATCTTCTTTTTCAGCCACCCAGCCACCGTCTCCGGATTCAAAATCTTCAAAATATTCATTGGTTCCGGAGATGATGATCGTTGGCCTGATCGGCACTTTATGAACAATTGAATCAAAGCAATTAAAGTTATTCACTACGGTCAACTGCACATCATAATTGCCTGGAGCATCATAGTGGTGGTTGGATATTTGCTGTAAACTATCGGATGAAACATTTCCATCATCGTAGTGCCAGAACCATTTGTTGATGTCGCCACCATCATCCTCAGCCGTTAATTCGAGAATATCCACCTGGCATTCATTGGCCCAGGTAAAGGCGGCCCTGGAGTATTCACCAAATTCTATGGGTTGGGCAGGCTGATAGGTATCTGTACAACCATTGTTATCCGTGGCAGTCAGTGTAATCAACTTGGTTCCGGGTGAATTATAATCATGTACCGGGTGCATAAGATTACTGGAGTCATTCACACCGCTCATAGGATCCCCAAAGTGCCAGCTCCACTTTACAATGGAGGCGCTGTCCGGAGATGTATTGATAAAGATTGTAGAATCCGGAGTGGCATCGGTCCAGATACAGACATCTGCCACATTAAAATCCAGTGTAGGCAGACGATGCACCTGGACTGTTTTCTGGTCCGTTATCCGGCATTGGGAGAAATCGCGGGTATAGGTATAGGTTACGGTTTTAGTGGCGCCCACTCCTGCTCTGGATGGATTGAACCACCAACCACTTCCACCGGCATCGGCCACACCAGGCCCTGTATATTCAAAACTGCCTTCAAAACCCGGGACTCCGGCCCGGTTAATATTTCCAACCACCAAAAGCTGCACTGAATCCCCATTGACACAATGTTCATCAGACAATGTATTTGATATGGCCTGTGATCCGACGTAATCAACAACAAATTCCACCGTTAAAGGATTATACCGGTCTATCCAGCCTAATAAAAATCCAAATATCGGATCGTAAATGTATTCACGCGTGATGTAGTAAAAAACTATGGTATGGCGTCCATCTCCTGCTATGCCAGGGTTAAATAAAGCCTTAAGCTGATCGCCCGGATCCGGTGTTATACCATTCCCTGTCCAAATGGTCCCGATCAGGACCAAATTTGCCGGGACATAAAGATTTTCAATCCAAATATCATCAGGTGCATCTGTATAACAATAAATATATTTATCAAATCCGTTATCATAACTTCCGGGGGCTACAAAAATCCCTTTTGGCTCATATACTTCAACTATTATTGTATCTGAAGAAACACAGCCATTAGCATTGGTATAGGTATAGGTGATCACATTGCAATCGCAGGTATCGGCTTTATTCGGAAAGAATAAACCATCTACTGTGATGGCTCCGGATGCAGATGAATTAAAAGATCCCCCGGGAATATTAACAATAAACTGGTATGCGGTGTCAGTGGTAGGGAAACTTTTGGGTGTCTGGGGGTCAAATTCAACATTTTCTGCCGGATAAACAGTAATACTTTCATTTGGGAACCAAATATTCCCCGTGCAGTTTGCATCTGATATACTTTCCAGAACGTAGGTATGGGTGCCGGCTACAGGATTTATATTAACCGTTGTACCGGTACCGGTTAATCCTGTCAAATCATGTGACACACCTGATTCATCTTTGTAGGTAGCATTCCAGGGGGATGTTGATTGGGATGAGATTGAAATGCTAAGAACAGCTCCGGAACCTTCACACATGGTTGACTTATCGATATCTATTTGCCCTATGGGTGTATGGTATTGGCTCACCACAACATCGTCTGAGGATGCACTCCAGCAATTGTCTGCATTCATCACCTGAACCGAGTAAGTTCCGCCTGAAACAGTAATACTCGAATTGGAACTTCCGTTTGACCATAAATATGAGGTTCCGGATGAGGAGGTCAGGATAGTGGTTCCGAAAAATCCACAATAGCCCGGATTGCCTGAGATGACTGGCTTTGGCGGCACCGGTTTTAAACTGACCGTATAATTGGATGTAGTTGTACTACAGCCGCTTCCTGAGGTCTGGGTGACACGCACCCATCCTGAACTGCCGGCGCCCCAACTGATATCCACGACCCTGCTGGTGCTGGAACCATTAAAGGTGCCACCGGAAACCTCCCAGGAATAGCTATGTCCTGCTGCAAAGGCTGTCTGATAGGACTGGTTTGTATTGCCACATATATCTATCGGACCTGAAATATTTGGTGTGGGATTGGTCTCAATAGTGACAGTCTCCCGGTCATCAATCAAATCTCCCGGCACATTGTTTTGATCCTCAACGTAGGTTAGAATGTACTCTCCGGCGCTGGTGGCAAAAATGGTATCACTGGTTGCTGTGGTCACATCGGTTACAGTGCCGCCGGATCCAATTTTATACCCGTAGGTCCATGGGCCGTTTCCGGTCAAAGTCACATAAAGTTCCCTGGTTCCGGAGCCACAGATCACGCCTCCGTTAGACAATTCTGCAGACGGTTCCTGATATGCATAAAGGGTGATGGAATTTGTGGTCAGGTCTGATGCATCATGCCCTGTGCTTTCCGCCCTGACACGAAAAATTAATATATCCGTATCAAAATCTCCGGTGAATGAAAGGTACACCCTGGCATTCTGGTCATCTTCCCGGTTCACACCTGAGATGGTTAAATTGGCCGGAGCATTCCTTAAGGTAAAATCCCCTGTTGAAATAGTTGCATCATAGGTAGCTCCGGTAAGGGTAACCAGCAGGGAATCCCCATCAAGATCACGTTCGTTAATAAAACCCGGGGATAATGAGGCAGACTGGGAAAATCCAAGTTGAAAGGCAGTTATAAGAATAAGTGCTGCGAGGTAAAAGGTTTTCATCTTGTATCTCCCTTAATTTTCTAATTAAATGAACCTGTGGATGTAACTTTTATAAGTGCGATCATCCGGTTTTCATCCTCCGGGATCCCGGTGGAACCGGCCATCACAAACCCTCCGTCACTGGTCTGTGCGATGGCGTTGCCAAACTCGTTGCCAGTACCACCATAGGTTTTTGACCAGCCCTGAAGTGCATTCCCGGAGCCATCGGTCCTCACAAAGTAAAAATCATAATTTCCCGGACCCGTTAGCGACGAACCAAGCACTCCAAAATCACCATTCTCATAAATGAATACCGATCCACCTATTGCTCTTTTTCCTCCATCACTCAATGATACGGGATTGTTCCATACATTAAAAAACTTTTCCTGGTTTCCATCATATCTGATTTTATGTAATAGCATACTTGAGGAAGGTCCCTCATCCATGGTTCCCTTAACAATGTATTCATTGCCAGTAGCATGTATTAAGCTGATCCCCTCGTCCCGGCCATTGCCACCGATGTAAACAGGACTCCATCCCACTCCATTGGGGGTTACACTAAATACTAAAATATCGCCAGCATCATTCACTTCAGTTGTTCCTGCCACCAGGAAGTTTCCTGTTTCAGGATCAGTTATTACAAATCTTCCTTCATCATAGTTGCCATATCCCCTGATTTCATACCAGGTTGATGGGTTGGCATCAATCTCACCACTTTGATTCGTTCTTACAATTAATGCATCCTCATTTCCGTTTTCATCTGTTCTCCCAACTAAAATAAATCCATCTGATAGTTCCTGCACACAATTTCCAACCTGGTTGCCGGCGGGACTGATCTCAGAGGTTCTCTCCCAGGTGACACCGCCCTGTGCATTGGTCTTTATAAGATACAGATCGGTCTCATTGCTCAGCGTATCCTGAAATGTACCACACAGTATGTATCCTCCATCGGAGGTAAGTTGCACTGAATTCCCTTCATCATTTCCGGGTCCTCCATACAAAGCCGACCATTCCTCATTTCCATATTGATCGGTCTTTACCAGCACAACATCGGTATGTCCTTCCGGCCTGGTGGTGGTCCCGATCACAATATAGCCCCCATCGCCTGTTTGTTTGACATCAGAAGCTTCATCGCTCAGGTAATTGCCAAAAAATTTGATAAAGGCACCGGCTTGTTCCGGGCCAACATCTGTTTTGGTACATCCCGGAATAAGCAGTAGAAATAGAGCAATTATAATACCTGTTTTTTTCATAATAAGGATACTAATAGGACCTTAAAATTCTATTAATGGTTGCTTTTTCGACCGGTATAAGGGATAGATCCAACCTATGGATGCAGAGAACAGATTGAATTTAAAATCATTATCCATGATATAATATCTGAAAATCCGATCCGTTTGTTCTGTGTTCCGGTTGGCGCTGTTAACCGGGCATGTAAAGCCCATGGCAAAACGCACATCAAAATACAGGAGTCCCCCATAGGGGATCTTGTATTTGATCCCACCTCCTAAAATGCCGTAAACATTAAGCCGGTTGCGTAATTCCAGCATGTCAATGTTGGTCCCTGCCACATCTTCAAAAGCCCCTTGTGTATAAATACGTACCGGATCAAGCATAGCAGACAGGGTATAGGTTCCCATAATGCCTCCGCGCAGGTAGGGGCGCCACTTTTCGGAAACAAATTCATAGGTAGTGGTCAGAGGCAACGCAATATTGGTAATGTTTTCCTTAAACTCAGTAAGGTGTGGATTTTCACTCACAGGAGGAGTGTTGGTATAGTGATTCAGACTAAAATTGTATTCGTGGTTCATATAACGGACCTCCAGGATGATCTCGAACTTCTTACTGATATACTTGTGGACTCCAAGTCCTGCTGAAAATCCGGGGCCGGTTGTATATTTTCCTGAATAGTCTGTGATGCTGGATATTTCAAATGGTTCGGTTGTATAAGGGAATGTCACAATCCCGTTCGCAGCGATGGAGACCGACCAGGATGGGATGGTTTCATATGAATTGAATAATTGTACAAATTCAGCCGGATCGGCCGGTGTGAGCTCATACTCAGGATACTTTTTCAGAAAGGCCACCATGGTTTGCTCGGCAAGGTCAAGGTGGTCCTCCATATAGTATGATTGAAAGATAAGTTTATAGGCCTGAAGGCGTTCATCCCTGGTAAATCCCCGGTTCATACAGGATTCCAGCAAACCAGGAACTTCTTTAAACTCCCCCTGATTATAGAGCCGTTCTGCTTCCCGGAGTGTCAGCACACAACCTGACTGGGCATGGATGGTCTGACCCCACCCGTTCCATACAATGAAAATAATAAAAATGAAGCGTCGCATATAATAAGTATTTAACATCATGTTGCTCTTTTCACTTACCGGCTGTTGACAAATCAGGGCAGGTACGCACATATGCAATATCCTCTGCCACATAGATCTTCCATTCCGCCTGTGTCATATTGCGTTTCAGACTGGAGCATATGTCCCCTACAAATGCTTCGGCGGTAGTGGGCCTGATAGTGAGTCTGTTGTTTCCGGCCGCCCCGGTGATCAAATGGCCGCCGGATTTGCTGAAAGCCACGGCATAAACAGGAGGAATATCCACATCATTCACATTGATGACGATGGGTTGGATATTCCAGTCTTCGGTTAACCATATCTGCACACGGTTGTCATGACTGGCAGAAGCAAAAAATTGATCATCTGGACTGAAAGCAAGATCATAGATCCGGCCCTGCGGCCCCCTGAGGTTTTCAAGTAATGTTCTGCTTTTAATATTCCAGATCCTGATGTTGTGTTGTTCATCTCCCGAACTAAGATACACACCGCTGTTACTGAAGACGAGTGCATCAACCGCATTCCCCTGCTCTTCGAACAATACAAAGGGATTATTCCAGTCTCCCACACTCCACACCAGAATTTTTCCATTCAATGTTCCCCCGGCAATGAGTTGGCCATCAGGCGAGGCAGCAAGGGATCTTATTACCGACTCTGCCGTAAATATCTGATTCACATTTCCGGATTCAAGATCTACCTCAAACATGGCATTATCTCTGCCTGAAACCAGTAATTTATTATCTGCCAGGAATGCCAGGCTTTTTATTTTCCCGTCTCCGGTTTTATAGACCTGCGGCCTGGTGATACTTTTCTGAATATTCCACACCTGTACACCCAAACCGTCTGTTCCACAGGCCAGCCATTGGCCGTTGCTGCTAACCGACAGCGCATTATTGATGGGGGTATTATCAATAAGGGTTTTTGGTTGTTTTAACTGGCCCTCACTGTCCCATTCCAATACTTTTCCATCTTTCCCGGCAGTAAAAAAGCGCGACTGACCAGGCACAACAGCTATGGAGGTAACCTCATTATCATGGCCTGGCAGAAGAAACTGATCTTCACCTTTCAGTGTTTTTGATGCATCATACAGGCCTGCATAGATGTCGCGATTGTGCCAGGCGCCCCCATATTCATTATGAAACTTATAAGCCTGGTAAGCCAGGAGACCTTTAAGGTCGGGATCATCATCGATTTGGAGTGACTTAACGGACATGGATTGGGCGATGGATTGCAACCGGAGTCTGTAGGTTTCATCCCTTGCCTCTTCCGCTGCAATCCGTTGAATAGTTGCAGTATCTTTTTGTTCTATGGCAATCTTCTCCTGCAGCCTGGCCTCTTCCGCACTCGTTTCAGCAAAACCTTTTTGACGTGTTGCTTCCTTCTCATTAGCCTGGGCTACTAATTTTGCACTGTCAGCTTCCAATCTTCTCAGCCGGGCTGTGTCTGCCTGGGCAATGGCAATGCCTTTTTGTCTTGTTGCTTCCTCAGCATTTTCCACGGCCAACTTCCGCTGATCATCGGCTTCAATCCGGCGCTCTTCGGCCAGTTCCCGTTGTTTATCGGCTTCCACGCGTTGCTGAACTGCAAACAACATAAACGCCAGGGAAAGAATTGCGGCAATCCCAAGGACCATGGCGGTGATCCGGGTGCGTTTCAAAGCCCTGCGTTGCATCCTGATTTTATTTTCCTCTTCGGCCAGGTGTTCTTTTTCGGAGGCATCCAGATACACCATGGCCCGTTCAAAAGCAGGATCATAGCGTTCGGCCCAGGTGAGTGTGGGTTGTTGTTTCCTGCGCCAGTTCAACGCCAGTTGAAGATCGGGCGGACGCCACAATCCGGTTTCACCTTCCTGGAACATGCCGGCGGCTTCCGCCAGTCTTTGGTACATATTCACGGCCTGGGCTTCTTCCTCCACCCAGACAGACAACCGGTCCCAAACCCGTATAATGCTCTCATGCGACAAGTCCACGATGGAATCCGGTGTAAGGGGAACAGCATCTGATGGAACCAGGAATGAGCGTCCGGGTGTCCGGAAGCGGTCTGCCAACTCCATTATGTCTTCCGGTTTGACCCTGGCAATGGCTGCAAGGTGATCCACGCGGGCGGGGTGGCGGATCCCATGCTTGCCGCTCCCTTTTTCAGTAAGGGTTTTGAAAACACTCTCACAAACAGATTTACCTTCCTGGCTCAGTTCATCAAAGACTTCATTGGCATGTTCAGACAGGGCCCTTTCCATGGTTCCGACAGCCTCATAATCGCTGATTCCAACAGGCCGGCCAGGATCCCTGAACCGGGTCCAGTAATCCCAGGTTCGCATCATAGCATGTTGCAGTACGGGTAACTGGCCGGGTTTGTCTCCCACATCATCGAGGAGTTTCCGAACCAGGTCTGCGTCTATCCCTGCGCCACCAACTTCAACCGGACCTGTAATGGCTTCCCGGTAGTCGTTTTCAGTCATCTGAGGCAACAGGTAATTGGAACTGTTGATGAGTTCCGTCAGGTCGTGGAATTGTGCACAGTCTCCGATAAAATCAGACCGCATGGTCAACACCACATATACAGGCTCATCGAATTGCCGGACCGCTTCAATAAGCAACTTCACAAAGCTTGCAGATTCACTGAAAGCGGTCTGGTCACCGGAACTTTTATGATACCTGAACAACTCTTCAAACTGGTCAACCAGGATGAGGAAATTTTTGTCTTCCCCGCCCCGGAGGTCTTTAACAGTCTCCACCAGCCCCCTGGAATCCTGTTGAAGGGTTTCAGATATCCCATGCAATCCCTTCTTTATTTCATCCTTATTCTTTGTTGCCAGGCAGGCGGCCAATGCTTCTGCAAGATTAGCCACAGGGCTGTTGCCCGGTCTGAGGCTGACAACCTGCCATGATGACCTGGCATGAAGCATGGGTGTCAAACCGCAAAAGATCAGGGAGGATTTCCCACTTCCTGAAGCGCCCATAAGGGCGACAAATCTGTTTTGAAGGAGGCTGGACATGACTTGCTCACTCTGCCCTTTCCTGCCAAAAAACAGGTGGCTCTCGTTACTTGAAAATGGCCTCAGGCCCGGAAAAGGATTCAATACACCATTTTCAGGAGAAGGTCTTCCGGAGTTCTGGCTTTGATCTTTGCCCATAGCACACCGCATTTATTTATTTCAGAAAAATTCTTTATCAGTTTCCTTTTATCACAAGTCAGGGATCAATCCGTCCTCATATTAAAAACACTCCTAATACCCCTTCAGCCCGGACCCTCATCTCTAAGACTTGTAAAAAGTCATATTTTAACGCCTATCACGAGCACATCATCAACCTGTTCATTACCACCTTTCCACTCATGGAATCTTTCTTCAAGAAGAACCTTTTGTTTATCTACCGGTTCTTTATGGATCTGCAATAAAAGGTCGCGGAATTTCCCGGTCATGAATTTCTTATTTCCGGGTCCTCCAAACTGATCTGCATAACCGTCTGAATACAGGTATAAAAGATCCCCTTTCCGGATCCTGATCTCGTGGTTGGTAAATTTTGGTATTTCCGTCCCGTAAAAAGCGCCAATGGGGAATTTGTTTCCTTTATACAGTATGATCTCGCCATCACGGATCATACACAAAGGGTTAAATGCTCCGGCATAGTTGAGCATCATATTTTTATAATCTATGGTACACAGGGCCAGGTCCATCCCGTCTTTTATGGATGCGTCATCTTTTTCTTTCAGGGTCTCAATCACCCCCTGGTTAAGTTCGTTAAGTATATCTGCAGCTTTACGGGCTTTTGCCACATTTACAGCGTAGTTGAGTCCGCTGTGCCCCACAATTGAAACAAAGGCGCCCGGCACGCCATGGCCTGTGCAATCAACCGCAGCCAGCATGACGAGGTCATCAGTTTTCTTAAACCAATAGAAATCCCCACTGACAATATCTTTGGGTAAATAAAGGATGAATACATTTTCAAGGATTTCCCGGACATAATGGTGCCGGGGCATTATGGCCGCCTGTATGCGTTTTGCATACCGGATGCTATCCGTGATGTTCCGTTGCTGCTCCTCTATCTCATGGTAGGCCTCATTCAGTTGCTTGTTTTTTCCCATCAGTTTGTTTCGCTGCTCCTGAATGGAATCTCTCTGGGCTTCGATCTCCTCCTTTTGTTTAACCACTTCTGCCGTACGTTCCCTGACCTTATCCTCAAGATCGTTGTAAAGGACCTCAAGCTGTTCGATCATGTTATTGAATTGAGTTGAAAGAGTGGTGATCTCATTATTTCCCAATACTTCTGCCCGCTCTGACAGGCGGCCATCGGAAATGCGATCTACGCTGTTTACAAGTCTTTTTATGGGATCTGTAATGATCCTTGTTTTCCTGTACACCAGGGCAGTTACCACAGCGAGTGTGCTACCCAGCACGATCAGGAATTTAAAAAATTCCCTTTTCAGCAGTTTTCGTTCATCAGACCGGTCAGAAACCACCCTGATTACGGCGCCTTTATACAGGTCGGTGCCCTCTCTGTGCAGGTAGGTGTACTGGTACTGCAACCACGTATTGCCAACGTGCTCATTCAGGATCCTGGAGCCGCGTTTTTCAAACAGCTCCTCAAGGAGACCTCTGTGTTCTTCTTTTGTTTCGGCGTTCTTGTTGAAAGAAAAGATAGTCTCATCGGCCATGACAAACAATTCCACATCAACAATATTTTTATTACTCCTTGTAATGTCCGATTTTTTTTCCTGGATAAAATCAAGAAAATCCTCGGCTTCCCTGGAATAGAATCCCAGTTCGATGATGTAGTTGCCATCAATGGTTGGCTGATAAGAGAACTTTTTCATTCTTTTGGTTTCCGCTTCAATGCCAAAACGTTCGTCGTAAAACTTTCCATATAAAAAAACATCCAGCAACATGGTGCGGTGTTCTTCGCCAAAAGCAAAAAGATTCAGGCCAATGTCTTCCTTAAAGGTGCTGTTCACCACAATGCCCTCACGGCTGACCACATAAATATCTTCCATGTCGGGATCCATATCGAGAGATTCACGGATTGCCTCCAGATCAGCGGTTTCAATATTTTGTGTATTTCTGAATATATCATTCACCAGATCTCCGCTGAGCGCTTCCATTCGTTGGCTGATATTTTCTGAAAGTATCTCAAAAGCAGCATCCAGCATTTCCATCATCCGCACCAGTTCTTCGGAGATAATGGCATGTTTTTCTTCAATAGCATCTGTTAAGATGGACTTTTTCTGGATGTAGTTTATCCCTGCCAGTATCAATAACGCGATCAATGCCGGGAAAATGACATTGAGAATGAGTTGTTTGAATATGGTGGTGGTTCTTTTATTTGGCATATCAGCTTTTGAGTTTATATATGATCCTGCTTTTTATCTTCTCCGGGATGCTCCTCCTCCGTTGCAGAGTCCATGGAATGATAAGATGACACATTTTTGCAATACAAATACAGATTTTGAGGGTCGTCAAAAAAATGCTCCAGTACCCGGTCTCCCTTAATATGATAAATAACCGCCGGAGCCGGTGCATTTGATGGTAGTGCCAGGACCGGATCCGTGTTATCCGCCCCAAACGAAAACGACTGAGGTCCTGAAATTTTCATCACCGGTTCCGGTCCGTCAAAAAGTCTGCATGGTCCCTGTACCACCATAAAAGCATCAAAAGTCCGGTCCCAGATTTCCGGCTTATATTTTTCATCCTGCTCCACTGTAATTACCTTGATATCTGCTGCCATTGGGAACAGACAGTGGCCTTTAATGGATTTAAAGTGTCTGGTTCCTTTTAAGTTCAGTATCTTTTTTTCCTCCAGAACAAACGGGCGTTCCTTTGAATCTCTGAGGCTGTTTTCCAGATCCCTCCGTATATCAAAGGGGATCCTTCGCATGGTCTCTGTCAGCTTTTGTTTGTCAATATGCATGGCCAGGATTGTGGCAGTTTCCCTTAAAACCGGATCGGGGTGGAAAATTTGGGCCAGAAGGTCGTTTGGCAATTCGGTGGTGTTGAGCTCTGAATAATTACGGAGGGCACAGACTTTGGTCCATAAACTCAGGTAGTTGTAATCCCTGTTCAGAATGGCAATTAGAAGAGCTTGGGTATTCATTCGTTCCAGGGGGAAAAAATTTTGCAGTTCCTTTAGCTTGTCTTCATCGGATGTATCGTTCAAAACCGGCAACAAGACCGGTTTTATTTCCTCGTCTATAACCAGATCCAGTAATTCCAGGGCGAAACTCACACCTTCTGCAGAACCATGCTCAAGATTTTTCCTGATATGAATGATTGTTTGCGATTCAAAAGTGATGGACAACAATTCATACAGGAAATCATAGCTCTCCTGCATTTCATCCTCAAGGGCTTTTATCAGCTCACCCGAAATTTCTTCCTTCCGGATACTGGCATTTGCCGAGAGGTTCCACCCAACAATTCCGACCGCCTGTTCAATGATCCGGTAGAACCTTGAACGCGATTCATCATCTGCCTGGTAGTGGGCGGTTTTCAGAGCCTTGATCACTTCCAGGACCACCGGCCTGAGATGATAATCAATTTTACCTGACAGATAAGAGGTTGCCTTTTCTCCACCAATCAGACCCATGATCCTGACAATCCGTTTTAAGGCATTGGTTTTCAGTCCGGTTTTGTAAAAGGACTGCTCCAGCATATTCAAACCATCCTCCCCCATTTCCAACAGTGCACCAAAGGCGTAGGAATAGTGATGCGGTGAGGAAAGAAGATCAATCAAAGACGGAATGAGTTCAATTGTTTTTTGATATCCGGCAATAAGAATTGCTTCATTTTTCAACCGGGGATCAGCTTCCCTGAGAAGGGCATGTATTTCCATGCTTGAAAACTCCACTGAACGGAACCTGAAAATCCGGATCACCTTTAGTTTCAGCGTTGCGTCAGGAATTTTCAGTCCGTCAGCTACTGTATTCTTTTCCCATTCACCTGAGATTTTTTCAAATTCCCGCTGCAATTCCAGGAACCAGGCAGCGGATTTACTATTCACATCTCCCCCGGAAGTAAGGTTTTTGAAAGCATGGTAAGCATCCAGATCAAAATGATCAGCAATATGTGTGCCTGCTCCTACCTGATCTTCCGGTTTTAATGACTGAAACAGCCGGGCTATGTACCTTTCCGTTTGAAAGGGCAACCATTTATTTAAGATTTTATAGCTGGTCCTGAAGTCTGCCAGGTCCATCCCGCCTATTACTTTGTCAGCCCAAAGTTCTTGTGCTGTCTTCGCCGTTTCGTCCACCTGGCCAGGGTCTTTAATTCCAACTAAAGATTCCCTTAAAGCGTTTTGATATAAACGGTACAATCTGAAGGCAAAAAACAACCAGATTACCACAAAGAATACCAACAGGTAGTTAAAATGTATCAGTTTCACAAACGCAAGAGCCGTCAGGCCTGTCATGATCAATCCTGCGGCCACAGCAGAGATCTCATTGACCGTACCATCAACCCTGGCTTGTATATCATAGCGGATCTTTTTATCGAGTGACAGGTAAAGGATCTTGAATGAGGGGGCTTCAATGGAGTCCTTCAGTGACTTTGAAAAGAGTTTTGTAAGCGCAACCAACAGAAAAAAGAAAGTGAATCCTGCAGCAGCAGTTGTGTAGCCAAAAAAACCACCAATAATGGCCGCCCCGACAGAAAATAGCGCTATCAACACCGGGGAAATGAGAAGGCTCAATTTCAGGCCATAAGTCTTCATCAGGCGACTGAACACGAAGGTTTTAAAAAGCAGGGTAAATACCATTAATGTACCCATGAAGTATCCAAAGAACTGTGCAAATTTAGTATTCTCAGGAAACTGTGCATTGGTGACGGCCACAAATAAATAATGGACCAGGAAGGCCACAATGACTGAAAAACCGACAAAACTTGCCAGTACAAGGGTGTAGGAATCTTTAAACAAATCTGTAAACCTGTTCCTTTTTGGAGGTTCTGCAGCAACAACCTCATCCTGTGGTTCTTCTTTTTCCCTGAACCTCCGGACAATTATCAATTGAAAAAGAAAAGCCACCATAACACTCATTGCGCTGAATAATAACAGGTCTGTAGTAGTGATCCCTGCATTTAAAATGAAAGGGATGGCATAACTGCTGATGATGATCCCCAGTATCTGACCGGCATCTACCAGACCAAACAGCCGTTTTCCTTCCCTGAGGGAGAACAACCTGTTTGTGGTTCCCCCAAATCCAATAAGAGCCAGGATGTTTAAGGGCCCCATCATCACGAATACAACAAAAACCCAGGTTTTTAATTCAACATAGGTGAAACCCAGCCACAGGGCTACCATAATAACTGCGATGAACAGTAAGTTCCGGATAGAGAGCCTTGAAAATGAGAGTACAGATTGGAGGCGCGTATATACGGCTGTTAATATGATCCCCACGGATCCTGAGATCAGGAAGGCCACAGGCAGTGTTTCTTCACTGTATTCACTCAGAAAAAGAGCGTGGGCGCTAATGTCGAGTGTGCCATAAAAAATACCCAGAAACAGGGATTGACCCAAAAGAAGATTTACCCTGGCACGCTCTTCTCTTTCGACATCCAGAAATTTATAAAAGCCTGTATTCATTTAACAAACTGAGATTTTCTTTATCCCGGAAATCTTAATAAGATGGTTCACTATCAAACCCGCTTTATAATTAAACTCAGATTTGCATTTTGATCACTCAATCCTGTGAATAGTAAGTAATATTACAAAAAAAGCTCATGCCTTGGTCCGAAATGTCACTTTATTTAACGCTTTGAAGTGAAATGAACTGAGAGGCTGTCATAAAATTATAAAATCTTTCACCCCAATAATCAGAGATTCAGATTCGGTTTTGGCTTTATTGTGATATAATCTTTATATTTAACCATGTTTGATTTTGGCGATCAGGTCAGTAAGAAGATCAGTTGGCGGCGTGAGGTTGTTTTTCTTATACTGGCCGGTCTTTTTCTGGGCACACTGGGGATCCTGAATATCCTGGGAATATCCCGTCAGATAGACTTGTCCTTTAGTTTGTTTGGCAAAGAAGTTCCTTTCATTGTTTTCGTTGGTGTATTACCCTATCCCATTACTTTCTTATGTACAGATTTTATCAGCGAACTCTATGGTAAACGCCGGGCAAACATTGTGGTTTGGGTTGGATTGCTGTTGAACATCTGGGTGTTGTTTATTTTATGGCTGGGCGGAATACTGCCACCCAGGCCTGAGCTTATGGAAGACGGTTTACCGGCCCTGGGAGATGCTCAAAGAACTTTTTTTCAGATCCGTAAATGGACCTTTGGGGCGACCATGGCCTCCATGATCGCGTATCTTACGGCTCAGTTTGTAGATGTCCATCTGTTTCATTTTATACGCAGGCTGACCAAAGGAAAAATGCTTTGGTTGCGAAACAATGGTTCTACCCTGACCTCTCAGATGGTTGATTCTGTTGCTGTAGTCACCATCACATACTTCTATGCCAGGGATGCCATTCACATCAATCCCGGGTCTACAGCGGTCCATGGCCTGATCATTCTGATCCTTTCGAACTATGTATATAAAATGATTTCAGCCCTGCTGGATACCCTTCCATTTTATATCGGGGTGAAGTATTTGAGCCGGTACCTGCAATTGGATTCCAGTAAAGAATTCCAGGAATCTGTCGCTTCAGATGAGCAGTGATTTTGCTATGATATCAAGACTGGTATCCACAGGATCTATCCAAACAGATGCTTTCTTAAAATAAGGCAACCGTTTCCGGATCTTATCCCGGATGAATTTTTTTAATCCGGTATCATCCAGTTGTGATATTAAGGGTCTGTGTTTCCTGTTCCTTGACAGGCGCCTGAATAATTCTTCTTCAGCCACATCCAGGTACACCGTTTTCCCCGCCTTGTTCATGAGGTCCATATTGTCCTTATAACAAGGTGTACCACCTCCACAGGCTATTACATATCCGTCTTTTTCAAACCACTCCCTGAGGGCGTTGCGTTCATATTCCCTGAATTGTTCTTCTCCTTCCTGCGAAAATATCATAGGGATGCTTCGCCCCTGTTGTCTGACAATCCACTGGTCGAGATCCACAAAATCCAGTTTCAGCCGCGTGCCCAGTTTTTTCCCAAGCCTGCTCTTTCCGGAGCCCATAAAACCGATTAAGAATATTTTCAAAGCTGAAATTTAAAGATCAAGTTTCATTTGCGAATTGTCTTCAGGATCCAGTAGGATCTCCTGGCCCGTCCGTATCTCAGAGCCTGCCTTCCCAGGTTCTTCCTTTATGCCCTCTTGTTTAACAACAGGTTCAATTTCATTAATATCAGAAACCTGGTAAGTTGTAAGTCTCTTGCCTTTGGCTTTAAAGCTTTTTATGGCAATGAATTCGGCCACTTCAACTATTTCACTTTCCCGGTCCTTGCTTTTACCCCCAAACCGGATTTCAAACCTGGGATACTCAACCACACTGAGGCTCACCAGTTTTGAATCGGGATGTTCATTGATAAACCATTGTTCCTTTTCAGACTCTTCAATGGCGAACCGTTTTACATAGTAATAATTCCGGGCTCCGTCAAAATAGATCACCGAAAAAACCTTTGCAGGCATAAACTTCTCAATCAATAGCACGTCTTCTTCATAGTGGTTAGACAGGTCAAAATTGGTAACCCTGAAGGTTCCCCTTTTGGTGACCACAAGGATTCTGTCATCGCCTGAAAATTCACCAAGAAAAATCCCCCGGCCATCAACATTCAGTCTGAATACTGCTTCATCAAACCATATTTTTCTGCCTCCCAAAGTGGAAACTCCTTTTTCTTTGAGTGCGATCTTGTGAATGGCATATTTGGTTAAAATGTTTCCCAGAGAGAACCTCCCCTTTATGGCCAGTTCGCCAAAATCGTATTCAAAGATCAGATTTTTTAATCGCGGCCTTGGCTTCAGGAACACTTTTACAACTTCGGCTTCCCCATTGGGATTTACGGTCATATATAAAATACGGGATCCCTTTCTCCCCTTTGTCAGATCATACTCTTTGTCCCTGGTGACACCTGAAATGGCTGTTCGTTTTACCATTATTTTCCCTGTGCGACCATCCTGATAAACAAGGTTGTAGATGGTGCGTGTGTCGTTTCGTTTAAACACTCCGATATGGATGATATTTTTACCAACAAACGCCTTGTCCGCCACCCTGGTAACCACATAGGTACCATCCTTACGGACCACAATAATGTCATCAATATCGGAGCATTCACAAACAAATTCTTCTTTCTTCAATCCGGTGCCGGCAAAACCCTCTTTCCGGTCAACAAACAACTTGGTATTGGTAGCCACTACTTTTGCAGCAACAATGGTATCAAAATTCCTGATCTCAGTTTTACGGTTCCAATCCTTACCGTATTTCTTCTTAATTTGTTTATAATAGTTTACTGTATAATCAACAATGTTGGCAAGGTGGTTCTTAACCTCGTTCATTTCATCTTTCAACCCTTGAATAAAACCATCGGCTTTTTTAGAGTCGAATTTTGAGATCCTTTTAATTTTGATCTCAGTAAGATGGATGATGTCGTCCCTGGTAACTTCGCGGATCAGTTGCTTTTTAAACGGTTCAAGGCCTTTTTCAATGGTTTCAAGCACCGCTTCCCAGGTTTCGCATTCTTCAATATCCCGGTAGATGCGTTCTTCAATAAAGATCTTTTCAAGGGTCGAAAGGTGCAGGGATTCCCCGAGCTCATTAAGCCTGATCTCCAGTTCCTTTTTCAACAGATACAGGGTATGATCGGCCGAGGTCTTTAATATCTCGCTCACCCCCACAAATACCGGTTTTTTATCACGAATGACACAGGCATTGGGAGATATGGGAAGTTCGCAGTCGGTAAAGGCATATATGGCATCTATCATTTTATCGGGAGACACCCCCGAGGCCAGGGTGATCCTGATCTCAACATTTTCAGCCGTATTGTCATCGATTCTTTTGACCTTGATCTTGCCTTTGTCATTGGCCCTGATTATGGACTCTATCAATCCGCTGGTTGTTCTTCCAAAGGGCAATTCGGTAATGATCAGGTTCTTTTTGTCAATTTTCTTAATCCGTGCCCTGACTTTAATGGAACCACCCCTGAGGCCATCATTGTATTTTGAGAAATCCGCCAATCCACCTGAAGGAAAATCAGGAAATAATTCGAATGATTTCCCCTTCAGATAGTTGATGGATGCCTCAATAAGCTCGTTAAAATTATGGGGAAGGATCTTCGCCGCCAGGCCAACAGCAATGCCTTCAACGCCCAATGCCAGTAATAACGGGAATTTTACAGGAAGATTAACAGGTTCTTTGTTCCTCCCGTCATAGGACAACTTCCACTTCGTGGTTTTTGGGTTAAACGAAACCTCCAGTGCGAATTTCGAAAGACGTGCTTCAATATACCGGGGTGCAGCTGAACTATCACCCGTAAGCGTATTCCCCCAGTTTCCCTGGGTATCTACCAGATATTCTTTTTGACCGAGTTGCACCAGGGCATCTCCGATTGAAGCATCCCCATGAGGATGGAATTGCATGGTATGCCCTATCACGTTTGCCACCTTGTGATACCGGCCATCCTCAAGCCGGCGCATGGCATACAGGATCCTCCTTTGAACCGGTTTTAGCCCATCATAAATGCTTGGAACGGCCCGTTCAAGGATGACATAGGAAGCATAATCAAGAAACCAATCCTTATACATGCCCGACAGGTGCGCCACCTTGTGCAGGTCCTGTGAGTCCTGATCCGGAGATAGTGACTCCCCGCGATTTTCAGTATTTTCAATACCCTGGATTTCCTGGTCATCCATGCTCATTCAACCTATGCTGTTAATTAATGATGTATTTGTAATCCAATGAATGCACCGGAGCAAAATGCTTCTGTTATGATTCCACAAGGTCTTCCTCAACCCTCAGGTTCTCAATAATGAAATCCTGCCGGTCGGGAGTGTTTTTCCCCATATAGAAATTTAAGAATTGCGATACCCGGTCTTCTTTTCTCAAATGGACAGGTTCCAGCTTCATGTCCTTGCCAATAAAACGCTTGAACTCATCAGGTGAGATCTCGCCCAGGCCTTTAAACCGGGTGATTTCAGGATTCTGAGACAGCCGGGCTATGGCTTGCTGTTTTTCCTCCTGGCTGTAACAATATATGGTCTTCTTTTTATCGCGCACACGAAACAGGGGTGTCTGCAATATATACAGGTGTCCCTGCTTTACAAGATCCGGGAAGAATTGCAGGAAAAAGGTGATCAGGAGCAGGCGTATGTGCATGCCGTCAACATCCGCATCGGTGGCAATCACCACGTTATTGTACCGCAGATTCTCCAAACCGTCTTCAATATTCAGGGCTGCCTGCAACAGATTGAACTCTTCATTTTCATATACGATCTTTTTTGACAGCCCATAGGTGTTCAATGGCTTTCCTTTCAGACTGAAAACAGCCTGCGTTTCCACCGACCGGGATTTTGTAATGGAACCGCTGGCAGAATCTCCCTCGGTGATAAAGATAGTTGTGCTGAGCCTGCGGTCATCCTTGGTATTATAATGGTACCTGCAATCGCGTAATTTCTTATTGTGCAGACTGGCTTTTTTTGCACGCTCCCTGGCTATTTTCCTGATACTTGAAATCGCTTTCCGTTCTTTTTCAGATTCCTGTATCTTTTTCAGCAGAATTTCAGCAGTTACTGAATTCTTGTGAAGGAAATCATCCAGCTCCTTTTTTACAAAGTCAATCATAAAGTTCCGGATGGATGGTCCGCCCGGAGCAATATCTTTTGATCCCAACTTGGTTTTTGTTTGTGACTCAAAAACCGGTTCCTCAACCTTGATGCAAAAGGCAGCAATGATGGATGCCCGGATATCCGCAGCATCAAAATCTTTTTTGTAAAACTCCCTGATGGTCTTAACAAGCGATTCCCGGAATGCCAGCAGATGTATTCCGCCCTGGGTTGTATGTTGTCCGTTTACAAATGCATAATACTCTTCACCATATTGATTGCCATGGGTAAAAGCAATCTCAATATCTCCGTTTTTAAAATGGATGGGCTCGTATAAGCCGGGAGATACCATATTTTCATTTAACAGGTCCAGAAGGCCATTTTTGGAAAAGAATTTTTTCCCGTTAAAATTAATGGTAAGACCGGCATTAAGGAATACGTAATTCCGCATCATGGTCTCAACATATTCTGAGACATAATGATAGTTTCCAAACATCTTCGGATCCGGCGTAAAAGTCACCTCAACCCCGTTTTTTTTATCTGTTTTTCCGGTCTTTAAATCCTCCCGGATCCTGCCCCTGGCAAATTCGGCCGATTTAATCTGGCCCTCACGAAATGAATGGATCGCAAACTTATTTGAAAGGGCATTGACGGCCTTTATGCCAACGCCATTGAGTCCAACCGATTTCTTAAACACCTTGGAATCATACTTGGCCCCCGTATTCATCTTTGATACCACATCCACCAGTTTTCCAAGAGGAATGCCCCGGCCATAATCACGCACCATTACCTCATTGTTCTGGATACTGACATCTATGGCCTTTCCAAATCCCATCATGAACTCGTCGAGGGAATTATCAAAAACTTCTTTCAATAACACATATATGCCATCGTCATGGGAAGAGCCATCTCCCAGTTTTCCAATATACATCCCCGGGCGCTTTCTGATGTGCTCACGCCAATCAAGGGTTTTTATCGACTCTTCAGAATAGTCTGCTATCATTTCCCTGTAGAAAAATTATTCAATAACCAGCAAATATAAGTAAATACAGTATGTTCAGGGAATATGTTTATTAACAATGACTAAAAATTTATTAACCTAAAGGCATTTGCATATCATCAGATGGAGTCCTATGCGCCTGTAACACTGGCAATTGTACAACACAATGTTTCCAGTGGACAGAATTGTCGGTAAAACAGGGCAAGCTGGCAATAAATCCTGTGGCTCAGGGGCTCAGGGGCTTAGAGATAGAATTTAATCTCTGATAAAATGATGCTTGTTTTTGATTACATTATTCTTTATATTTATTACAATGAAGGTAAAAAAAACACTGTCGCTACTATTCCTTTGTTTATTTATGGGTACATCCGTAAATGCACAGATAGAAAAACCTTTTTCAAAAGGACACATGCTTATAGGAGGATCATTTGATTTTTACAGCAAAAGAGATGTATTTGCTTTAGAAGGAGCTGACCAAACAAACAAGGGTTTTGAAATTGATGTGTATGCAGGTTATTTCTTAATAAATCAATTGGCCGTTGGTTTAAAAACCGGATGGGGTTACAATAAAAATACATGGATAAATAATACACCGGCTTTTGAAAAAACACTGATCATTGAATCTTTTTTACGCTATTATCTGCCATTTGGATTATTTGGGGAAGTTTCCGCCGGTTTCGGCAAATCAAAATTAAAGCATAATTCCATTCTTTATAAAAATAGTAATTTGTTCAAGTGGAATATAGGTATTGGATATAGCCTGATTATAACAAAAAATATTACTATTGAACCATCGTTGAATTACAAATTTTTAAAAGTTGATGGATTAAACAGATTCCAGGATATTGAGAAAACAAAAGGATTAAATCTTCGTATCGGCATCCAAATCTATTTCAACCTTAACAAAAAAAATTAACTCGCGAATATAAAATACTTATGAAAAAGTTTAGAGTATTAATAGTTTTATTAATTTCAAACGCCTGTCTTGGACAAACTGTCTCAACTCTTACATCCAGTTATACTCTTGAATATGAATGTTTAGAAGGTTGGGGAAGCAGTTATACCAAAGATCTTTTAAATACATGGGTAGTTACTGGTTTGGTCACAAACCAAACATATCTATTAACTCTTACCAGGCCAACCGTTGTATGTGGAAGTTCTGCAATTTTTCCTCTTTCAAACCTGCCGTCTTTTGGAGCATCAGCTTCTTGGGTGATAAAACAGAATGGCTATACACGTGCTTCCGGCACAGGAACTACAGCATCAGCAACAAATTTGACAAATGGTGATGCAGAAGTAAATTTTACTGTCACCTTTAGTTGTGGGCTAACTCCTTTGTATCTTACTCAGGATTTTTGGGTTGGTGTACCAATACCTACAATTACAGGTGAGCAATATCCTGAATGTTATGACAGGAACTGGTACTTTTTAGACCCTGAAGACCAGTGGGGAACTTATTCATGGA
>CAYOFK010000002.1:24417-44233 GCA_964403185.1 uncultured Rikenellaceae bacterium
GGAATATGAGGTGAAAATTTACAATAATCAGAAAATACTTGTTTATCAGGTTAAAACGAAGGATTCTTCCGTTAACATAAACACAAGTGATTTTATTTCTGGAATATATACGGTTGTCGTGTTATACAATGGAAAAGAGCATTCACAACAACTGGTTGTAGCTAAGTAATTCCTGATTTACAATTGAAATAAATTTTTTATATGAAATTTAATGCCATGCAAAATAAAACACTGTTGCTGTTATTCTTTTGTTTGTTTGCGGGCACATCTGTAAATGCCCAGATAGAAAAGCCTTTTACAAAAGGACACATGCTTATTGGAGGATCATTTGATTTTTATAGCGGGAAGAAAGAATATGAGGAAACTTACACGAAATACAATGGTTTTGAAATTGACCTGTATGCCGGTTATTTCTTATTAGATAAATTTGCAGCAGGGATTAAAACCGATTGGGGATACAAAAAAAGCATATATAAAAGCATCTGGATGACTTATCCCACAGATTTCGAAAGAACATTTATCATTGAGTCTTTTTTGCGCTATTATCTGTCATTTGGATTATTCGGGGAAGTTTCTGCCGGTTTCGGTAAATCAAAATTAAGTTCTGGCTCTGATCTCAACAAAAATAATGATTTGTTTGCGTGGAACACAGGTATTGGATATAGCCTGATCATAGCTAAAAATATCGCTGTCGAGCCATTGTTAAATTACACATTTACAAAGGTAAATGAAGTAATTGAATATAACGGGATGAAAGAAATCAAAGGGCTGAATCTTCATATTGGCATCCAGGTATATTTCAACCTTAACAAAAAGAATTAACTCTTTTCTGCATTTCAATTCCTGGGATCATACCTGGTCGCTGTATTCATTTTTGATCAAAATTCTGCTGCAAAAACATTAAAATGTGTTTTCTTCCCCGGATTGTAGGTTCCGGAATTATCAAATTCCCAGGTCCAGTCATTCAGGATCTTCCCTTCAAAGGAAGTCACATGAAAAACCGGCTTTACTGCCCTCCTGCCATCCTTATCAATGGTAATTTCTTCACGATCTCCCACCAGACAGCCATGGTTCTTATGAAGGGTCCCGATGTGGGCTTCCTGTATCTTACGACTTAAGATCAGCAATTCATCCGGTGTATAAATTGAATGTTTTTTCAGATAGTCCACAATAAGAATATCCATCTGATCGATGATGTTAAGTGAAATATAGTATCCGGATTTGATGATAGTATCAAAAAGGGGGAAATGAAAATCATTGACGGATTTTTTTATGCCTGTGTTTTTAAAGTCCCTGACCGCTTCAAAAAACTCAAATACAAGATCTCCTGTCAGGTCTGCTTCAATCAGTTGTATCTTCTCATATTTTAAGGCCTTGTGAACCATCTGTGGGGGGTGGTGAATATCCACCAGCAATATCTCACTACAAAGTTCGTGCAGTTCATCCACCGGGACGTCGAGCCACCAGCCGCTCCCCAGGATGACTATTTTCCAGGGATTGTTTTTTTTAACCTGGCCGAGAATAAATTGGCGGGTGTTGTTCAGATGGGGTTCCCAGTTTTGTTCTTCCCTAAGGTACCTGTTCACAATTCCCGACTGGTCTGAAATGAAATTCATCTTTTTAAGCACAGACCTCTGTGACCTTGAAAATCCCCGGATATTATTCTTCATCCCTGATACTCTTTAGAGCATTTACCATAATGGACCTGACGTGAGCGCTTAAAGACCGGGCATCCATATTCTTGTATTCTGTAACCGGTATCTCATTCAATACATGCACCCTTATATGACGGTGGCCCCTGATCAAGAATCCCTTCTTTGGAAGGGCATCTCCGGAACCTTCAATGATCATGGGAATGATCGGTGTACGGGTCTTTACCGCCAGCATAAAAGCGCCGTCTTTAAAGGCCTTAATATTGGTATCCTCAGACCGTGTACCCTCCGGGAAGATCATTACTGAGGATCCTGAGATTAAGGTCTTTTCACTGTCTTTCATCATCTGCATAATACTGGCCTGTTTACCTCTTTTCAAGGCAATGTATCGGTTGGCGCGCATGTTCCATCCAACCACAGGCAACCGGAATAATTCTTCTTTAGCTACCCATTTGAAGTGTCTGAACAACCTGTAAAAAACCAGGATGTCCAGCAATGACTGGTGGTTTGATACCATTACATAAACGGTCCCCTTTTTAATCTTCTCCCTGCCGTAAATGCTCACACGCCAGAATGGACTGAACCAGGTAAATGTAGATGCCCAGAAACATGAATACTGATGCAACAAATTCAACCTCCGGTCAAAAGGGAAGGTCAACAGCCATATGATCAAAGCCGGAGGATACAGAATCACAAGTAAAATAGTACCCAGGAACCAGAAAAGCCAGGATTTGATGTAAACCGCCACTTTTATTTAATTTTTGTCCATGTAAAATAAACAAATTCTGAAAAGTCTGGCAATTCCCTCCCGTGAGAATTATTGTAAAAGGCCACACTTCATTTCAAAACCATGAAAGTATGGGACTGCACTAAAACAGATTTTTCAAGGCGTGTATGGTAATAAACCAATGTCATGTCAAAGGCCAAAAGCCGAAAGTGATATTGTATTAATTATTTGATGTTCACCAAATAGTTACACGTGGTTTCATGCCGGCCTAACACTAACTTTAAAAGAATGCCATCAGCAAGGCGTCATCATCAGGGGAGATATCCGACTGAACCTGACTCATAATTGCCTTAATAATATGTGGAAGATGAGGTTGTCCGCGCAGGCCGGTCTCAATCATTGAAAGATCACCGGCTGGTAACCGGTCGCCCGTGATATGGATGTAATGGATACTGCCTTTTTCAACCTTCAGGTGAATCCTGAGAGATCCATCAGAAAAAGAGCTGGTTTTTCTAAACTCATACTTCGGGGAGTATCCGTAGATCCATTCTTCTGTTTTATATTTATTTTCCGACAGGTTTTTTATTTTCTGTACTTCCCCTTTACTGAAATGACGTCGCTTTGATCCGGGTGCATGTTCCATTATAAAGTTCATAAACCGGTCCGCAAACAATTGAATATCCATCTGTTCTTCCAGGTGTTCTGAAATATTGGTCACTTTACTTCGAACAGATTTTACGGCTTTGTCTGTGTAAACTCCCGGCTGAACCTCAATGGCTTTCCCAAGTATTGTAAGATCGGATGAAAAGAGGAGCGTACCATGGTGCATCACCCGGTTTTTATAAACATGTTCGGCATTGCCCGATATTTTTTCCCCCTTGCAGGTGATGCTGTTATGGCCCTCAAATTTTGTTTCAAGTCCCAGGCTTTCCAGAAAAGACCGTACCGGACCGGTATATTTCTTAAAATCAACCTGTTTACCTTCCCGCCCCTGTTTAATAAAAGTAAAATTCAGATTTCCCTCATCCTGGTAAACTGTTCCGCCGCCTGACAACCGCCGGGCCAGCTTTATTCTGTTCTTTCTGACAAAGTCCATGTTGACTTCGGCAAAAGCATTTTGATGTTTCCCAATGATGATGGAAGGGGTGTTTTTCCAAAGCATAAAAACATCATCCTCATAGTTTTTAAACAGATACTCCTCTGCCGCCAGGTTAAAGTAACAATCCATATTATCATTTTGTATGCAGACCATGGGATGAAGCAGTTTTAACTATCAGCAGACACCTTCTTTTTCTACAAATAATTGGAATCTCAATCAGTTATGTCCGGTAAAAGTTGAGTTAAGTAAAAGTAGAATTAAAAACAGAGAAATTTCCATTGCTAAAGAAAACTTCTATTGGGACTCCCAGGCTCTGTAAGATGGTGGAGGCCACGAATGCACGAATGGTTTTTTGCCAGATTGACATTTACCGGTCGGACCGGGGCACTCCGCGAATGAGGTAGCTGGCGGTTTTAACCACCTCCCCCTCGTTTCACTCGGGTAGAGGGTGTCCAAAAATTAACTTAGCCACGGATTTCACGAATTAACACGAATTGTTATATGCATTATATCAGCAAGTTGCATGTTTATTGATTAGTGATATTTGTCCAACATTCGTGCATTAGTGGCAATTTTGGACACCCTCAATTCAGACCCTGCTAATGCATATGGGGCAGGGTGTATGGGAGGCGAAAACCTTCCAGAGTCCGACCATAGGGAGGTCCTGGAAGAGTTAGATCCTGAATCCACGTCCAACTGCTTAGGCCGCGTTTCAGGATTACGGTATTCTTGTTTTATTTTAAGCATGCTATCCGCCGCCTGGCGACTCATACATCTCCCTGAAATAGAACGTCTTAAGCCCCAAAGGGGCGTAATATATTAGCCCCGGGCATCGCCCGGGGGTTCCCGGGCAACCGGGAAAACGGTCCGACCCTGATGCCCATCAGAAGAAATAGTCATGCCGGACCGGAAATACGCTTTTGTCTGACATTTTCGCGGGAGAACAACGCATCGAAATAAAAGAAAAGTTTGTAAACACCATAACCTACACCTGCACCAAATAAAGCTCCCACCAGCACATCGCCCGGGTAGTGTACTCCCAGGTAGATCCTGCTGTAGCCAATGACAAAAGCCCATATGAAGATGAACCATGCATAGTATTTATTTTTCAGGAATCCCGTGGTCAGCATGGCAATACCAAAGGTGTTGGCAGCATGTGAGGATACAAAGCCATACAAGCCCCCGCAATGACCGTTCACCAGGTGGACCAGGTGCTGAATATCCGGACTGTGACAAGGCCGGAGACGCTCGAACACATCTTTAAAAAGGTGCACCGATAACTGATCGGTGGCTGTTACGCATAAGGCAATGGCCAGGATGATCCAGGGCATCCGCCATTTGTATGTATATCCCATCCAGGCCAGTATCAGGACATAAAGAAAGATCCAGGAGGTTTTACCACTGATCCAAAACATCACCCCGTCTATGAAATCCGAGTGTAATCCATTCAGGAACAGAAACACTGCTTTGTCAATATGGTCCAGCCATTCAATCATCCGGATATTTTTTACATAAATCCTTTATTAAGTTCGGTCCAGATCATGTCCTTCAATTCTGAAATGCCCTCTCCGGTAAGTGATGATATGAAGCACCAGGGCACCTGTGGCAGTTCTTTCCTGATCTCTGATTTCAATTCTTCATCCAGAAAATCAGATTTTGTAATAGCCAGTATTCGTCTCTTATCAAGCAATTCAGGATTATATTTACGCAGTTCCGAACTCAATATCTCATACTCTTTTTTGATGTCATCCGAGTCAGAGGGGATCATGAACAACAGCATTGAGTTGCGTTCAATATGTCTGAGGAAACGTATGCCCAGGCCTTTCCCTTCATGAGCTCCTTCAATTATTCCGGGAATATCTGCCATCACAAATGATTTGTGATCGCGGTACGACACCATGCCCAGATTGGGGACCAGGGTAGTAAAAGGATAGTCAGCAATTTTCGGTTTTGCAGCCGATATCCTTGACAATAATGTGGATTTCCCGGCATTCGGGAATCCAACCAGGCCCACGTCGGCAAGGATCTTCAGTTCAAGAACATACCAGCCTTCAATGGCGGGTTCTCCTGGTTGTGCATATCTTGGGGTTTGGTTTGTGGCAGATTTAAAATGAACATTTCCGAGGCCTCCCCGGCCCCCTTTCACAAGGATCTTCTTTTCATCATGTTCAATGATCTCACACAATGCCTCACCGGTTTCAGCGTCCCTGGCAATGGTTCCGAGGGGGACTTCAATAATGGCATCCTTACCATCTGCTCCGGTTTTTAACGAAGCAGAACCATTTTCGCCATGGCCGGCCTTCACATGTTTCCGGTATTTTAAATGGAGCAGGGTCCAGAGTTGCTTGTTACCATGAAGGATCACATCTCCACCTCTTCCGCCATCTCCTCCGTCCGGGCCTCCTTTTGGCACATATTTTTCACGGTGGAGATGTGCAGATCCGGCTCCGCCTTTTCCCGACTGGCAAAAGATCTTTACATAATCCACAAAGTTTGATCCGGCCATCTGATTTGATTTTGTGAGGCCTGGTGTGACAATTACTAAATTCCATTACTTATTTCACGTCCTTTTTTCCTTTCTGCGGCGTTAAAATTATTAACCGTAGCTAAGGCTATGCTTGCAAATTTTGCCTTGCATAAAGAAAAAAATATCATAAAATATTAGTGACACAATTTAATAATTACCACACTAGGCAATGCTTCTTTCAATGGTGTCACAGATCCTTTTGAAAATATCTTCAATGCCTCCCTTTCCATCCACAGAGATAAATTTGTGCATCATTTTATAAAATTCTATTATGGGGGCAGATTGTTTATGATACACTTCGATGCGTTTTTCTATAACACTCCTTTCATCATCCGGTCGTCCGGAATTCTCGCCGCGCTTCAGTATTCTTGTTATCAGTTCCTCACGTTCCACATTTAAGGCGATCATAAGATTGATGCGCATATCCCGGTCGGTAAGTTCATGTCTCAGAAAGCGTGCCTGGGCCTTGGTTCTCGGGAAGCCGTCAAATATAAATCCCTTTGACCCCTGGTGCTTATCCAGGTTCTTAATGACCATGGCAATAACATCTTTATCAGGAACCAGTTCTCCACAATCCATATATGCCCGGGCCTTCATTCCAAGGTCTGTTTTTCCGGAAATTTCATCTCTTAAAATATCTCCCGTTGAAAAATGGGTGAGCCCGTACTTTTCAATCAGTTTTTCAGATTGGGTGCCTTTGCCAGAACCCGGAGGGCCAAACAGAACAAGGTTGATCATGGTTGCTGGAGTTTATCAGTATCTTTTAATGTGTACAGGTCTTTCAAATTTCTTCCGTACCCTTCGTAATCCAAACCATAGCCAACGATAAATTTATTTGGAATTTCAAGGCCCACATAATCAAGATCAAAATCCATCTTATACGCTTCGGGTTTAAAAAACATGGTGGCAATTTTTATAGCTTTGGGCTCATATCCCCTCAACTGCCTGAGTATATGATCCAGGGTTAACCCGGTATCTACAATATCTTCAATGATAACCACTGTTTGATCCTTTATATCCTCATTGATACCTATTAACCTTTTAACGTTCCCGCTACTAAGTGTTCCTTCGTATGAGGCCAGTTTCACAAAGCTTACCCGGCATTCCAGATCAATGAGTTTCAAAATGTCCGAAGCAAACATAAAAGCTCCGTTCAGGATCCCCAGAAAAAAAACATTCTCACCGCGCAGGGATGCATTCAGTTTGTCAGCCAATGCCCTCACATAGGTTTGGATCTTTTCATGTGTTATGAAAAGTTCAAAGCTTTTGTCATGCAGTTTTATTTCATTCATGAGCTTCAGGGATGTGTCGCAGAATTCAGGTCGAAAATACAAATATTCTATATAACTTTGAAGTCCATAAAATCATAAACCGAACAATATTTACAAACATGGTAGCAAAAGTCAGCATCATCATGGGGAGCACTTCCGATCTGCCGGTAATGGAACAGGCGGCAAAAGTATTGAATGAATTGCAGATCCCTTTTGAAATAAATGCCCTTTCTGCACACAGAACACCCGAAAAAGTTGAAACCTTTGCAAAATCCTCCCGCAATAAAGGCATTCAGGTCATTATTGCCGGAGCCGGAATGGCGGCACACCTCCCCGGTGTGATCGCCTCTATGACCACCCTCCCGGTCATTGGCGTACCCATAAAGGCTACTTTGGAGGGTATGGATGCCCTGCTTTCGATTGTTCAGATGCCTCCCGGCATCCCGGTGGCTTCGGTTGGTATCAATGCTGCCCGGAATGCCGGGATACTGGCTGCCCAAATGCTGGCCCTGACCGACGAGGACCTTCACAAGCGGTTTTCCAGGTTTAAGGAATCCCTTAAGAAAAAAGTGGTTCAGGCAAACCAGGACCTGAAAGACCTGAAATTCGAATACAGGATATCTTGACTTTTAGAAGATTTTTCAGTAAATTGAAAAAGAATCCTAATTTTATTCCGGCTTCTGCGAATGATCCCTTCAAAAACTGGAATAGTTTGTTTTCTCCTGATATTTTGTTTCTTTCTTGCATCAATCAGGTCACTTTCAACGGAAAACTATCTTTCCGGAAGCCGGTTTGCAGGCATGGCCAATGCCTCGGTGATGATCCCGGACGTTTGGTCGGCATTTCACAACCAGGCCGGCCTGGGATTTCTTCAATACACCAGCCTCTCGGTACACCATGAAAACAGATTTATTTTACCACAATACGGGTTGAGTGCACTTGCACTTGCAGTACCAACGAAACCTGGGACCCTGGGGGCTTCTTTTTCATATTTCGGATACTCTCAATACCACGAATTAAAAGCAGGACTATCCTTCAGCAGGCAGTTTTTTAAGAACTATTCCTTTGGTGTGCAGGTGAATTACCACAGTGTTTTTATTTCCCAAAGTTACGGAAGGGCTTTGGCTCTGTCTGTTGAGGGAGGGATACTGGCCCAACCCATTGATAACTTGTTTATCGGTGTGCACATCTTTAACCCCACCAAGTCTGCATACAATAGCCAGGATGACATAGAGAAGCTGCCCGTGATCTTCAGACTTGGCATAGGTTATCATCTGAAGGACCGGATCTGGTTTGGAGTTGAAACTTTAAAAAGAACCGGCTTCAGGGAAGAATGGAAACTGGGTCTGGAAATTGAGGCCATTCAACACCTGTTTCTCAGGGGAGGATTGGGCAATAACCCATTGCATAACACTTTCGGTTTTGGATATTCAGCATTTGGATTTACAGGCGACCTGGCCTTTAGTTTCCACCCGCAACTGGGATTCAGTCCCCATTTCACAATCACCTATACTATTAGGTAAAGGAAAACGTCCATCGAAAAATGTTCAGGATTATCGCATACAGCATCAAGAAAGGGAGCATACAGTATATGTTCATTCACGTTTTGCTGTCAATAAATGTGCTGCTTTCCGGCCAGGAACTTCAGGAAACCTGGGAACTGACTTTTGAAGAGATCGCCGAGTCCCTGACCAGCCAAATGGAAATGCAAATTGATTATACCAGCCTGTATGAGCAACTACTTTTCCTTCGTGAAAATCAGGTTCACATAAATATTGCAACTCCGGAAGAACTGAACCGGCTGATCATGCTTACGGATTTCCAGGCAGTGAGTCTATACAACTATATCCGCGACCATGGTCCGGTGTTGTCGGAATTTGAACTGCCTTATGTATATGGTTTCAGTGAAAAAACTGTTGCTTTGGTCTTGCCATTCATTAATTTCAGTAAAACTGTAACCAAAGAACGGATCAGTATTAAAAAAACCCTGGGCCGTGGAAAGCATCAATTGTTTCTTCGTGGCCAGGGCATCCTTGAATTACAGAAAGGGTACATAAACAAACCCGACTCCTCCGGACTCCCTGGAGATCCGGCATACCTGGGTTCTCCTGTAAAGTTTTACACGCGATATGGATTCTCATTCAACAACCGCATTCAAATGGGAATAACAGCCGAGAAGGACCAGGGGGAGACCTTCTTTAAGAAACCCAATGGATATGGATACGATTTTTATTCGGGATTTATCCTGATCCGTTCCCTCTGGAAATTCAAAAGCATCATTGCCGGAGATTATGAGCCGCGGTTTGGCCAGGGACTGACCCTGTGGTCGGGCCTGAGCTTTGGAAAATCTCCCGAAATTCTGCTTATTGAGAAAAGAGAGAACCGGATCAGAAAATATACCTCAACCAACGAGAACATGTTTTTCAGGGGTGTGGCTGCAACCATCGATCTGGGAATGCCGGAAATTACATTTTTTTTCTCATCAAAAAAAATCGATGCTAATATTCTCAGTCCGGACTCCGTGATCCGGAAAGATCCGGGAGTCAGCAGCATGCTTGAGACCGGCATCCATGCAACCTCAACCCAAATTGAAGACCGCAGGGTTTTGCCGGAGACCCTGTATGGAATGAATGTCAGTTTCAGGAAAAACAATTTCACAGTTGGAGGCACTTATTTGGGTTTTCAATACGGTTATCCGGTTGCTGAAGGAAAGCAACCCTATGAAATGTTCGATTTTGTGGGCAAACGGGGGCAAAAAGCCGGACTGGATTATAAATATGTATTCAATAAAGGAGCCTTGTTCGGGGAGGTCTCCCATAGCTTTGGAAAGGGTTGGGCCACCCTGCAGGGAGGGCATTTCTATATCTCTGAGGAGGTGACCCTTTCGGTGTTATATAGATATTATGCCAGGGATTTTATTCCCTTATACAGTCAGGCATTTGGCGAGAATTCAAAAAATCAGAATGAAAATGGCTGGTATACCGGAGTCCGTATCTCCCCGTTCAGAAATTGGAGTTTTTCCGGTTATGTCGATATTTTTAATTTCCCATGGCTGAAATGGAGTACCAACGCACCTTCCAATGGATGGGAATACCTGCTTCAGGCCGACTTTAATCCGGATGAGAAGATTGGAATGTATTGGCGTGTCAGGAAAAAACAAAAACAAATAAATCTCGACGATGCCCTTAGTATTGCCAGGCAATCCGACTGTCAAAAACTATGGATCCGCTACCAGGTCGCCTATCGTGCAGGTTCTTCCCTGGAGTTCAGAAACCGTGTTGAGTGGGTTGGCTATAAAACAGAAACCGGCAGGGAGCAGGGATACCTGATATACCAGGATGTCCTGTACCGGCCTCAGGCCTTTCCACTTGACTTGTCATTCCGGTTTGCCTTATTTGAAACAGACAGTTATGACACCCGGCTGTATGCCTATGAAAATGATGTACTTTACGCATTTTCCATCCCTCCGTACTTTGGCCGGGGAACAAAAATCTATCTGATGGCCCATACGGAACTCATGAACCATGTGGATATCTGGATTCGTCTTGCCAGAACCGGTTATGACGACCGGGAGGAGGTGGGATCGGGATTGGATGCCATTCATGGCAGCCACAAAACAGAACTGAAGATCCAGGTAAGATTGAAGTTCTAGGAACCACTGTCATAACAATCTGCCGGATGTTTGAATGAACCGCTAAGCGCTTTGGAGGCGCTAAGCGGTTTTATTTGACTTCCGGTACCCCGGGCGATGCCCGGGGTTATTACCTTCCGCCCCGATAGGGCTGGGTGCGGCCGGCAATCAGACTCAGGTTCAATCTTTTGCAGTAGTGGGGGAAAACAACCGCGAAGTGGTTGCATGTGAATAACCCCGGGTTTCAACCCGGGGGTCGGGGCATCGCAACAAGCAGGTTTTGGCGGGGATTTTGCCCGGTGCAGGGATGGTGCGATGGATTGCAAAATCTGTGACAAAACCGGAAGGCGGGGAATGCCGGCGTTTTGCAGAAATACACCGGAAGAAATTATTAACCCTCCTGACCGTTAAAAAGCAGCTTAAACCTGGCATTCTACCACCCAAATCATACCGTTCCGTTATTACTCCTCCGGTTTGATATCGCGGATGTTCAACTGAATGGTGGTTTTGCCGCGGAATTCATTTTCCTCGATGCAATAACACACCTGGAAGGGTTTGCCGCTTTGTATGATATCGAAGTTGTGGGATTGATTGAATGCAATAGCCGAAAATATGGAACTGTTCTCCTGGAGCAGCTCCAGTTTCAGATGCTCTCCGTTCGCTCCAACCAGCCTGCTGGCAGAACCATTGGACACCATCCTTGAGACAAAAACCGGAGCCATGTTTTCAGGTCCGAAAGGTTGAAATTGTTTTAAAGTCCGTAAGAACTCTTTGTTGATCTCACTCAACTTCAGTTCCATGTCGATATCCACAACCGGGATCAACTGTTCATCGGTTATGGTATCGTTCACCGCTTTCTCAAAACAATCTGTAAATTCAGACACCCGTTCTTTTTTCAGTGTCAGTCCTGCCGCATACATATGACCGCCAAAATTCTCGAGCAGGTGGCTGCAGGATTCCATGGCCTGATACAGATCAAAACCAGGCACAGACCTGGCAGATCCCGTGACTAATCCATTATGAGACTCTGTCAATACTACCGTTGGCCTGAAGTGGGTTTCAATAAGTCTGGAAGCAACGATGCCTATCACTCCCTTATGCCATTTCGGATTATACAAAACGGTGGCTTTGCTGTTGCGAATACGGTGATCCGAGGAGATTATCAGCAAAGCCTCCCTTGTAATTTCCTGGTCCTTTTTCCGGCGATCATGATTAAAGGTATTGATCTGGTGTCCAATCGACATGGCTTCCTTTTCGTTCTGTGAAACCAGCAGATCCACGGCTTTGGACCCGGCTTTCATCCGTCCGGCGGCATTGATTCTCGGTCCAATTTTAAAAACGACATCTGTGATGCTCAGTTCTTTATCTGCAACACCTGCGATTTTACAAATGGTCCTCATGCCCACTCCGGGATCGGAGTTCAGTTGCCGGAGGCCGGCAGCAGCCAGGATGCGGTTCTCACCAATAACAGGCACGATATCCGAAGCAATACTCACGGCCACCAACTCAAGGTAAGGCGTCAGATTCTCATGTGGTATGCTGTTGATACTGGCATATGCCTGCAGTAGTTTATAGCCCACACCACACCCAGACAAATCCTTAAACGGGGAGGGGTCATCTTTCCGCTTGGGGTCCAGTACTGCCTCTGCATCAGGCAATTCCTGTCCGGGCATGTGATGATCGCAAATGATAAAATCAATGTTTTTCCCTTTGGCATACTTTACCTTATCAACCGCCTTGATGCCGCAATCCAGGGCAATGATCAGTGCATAGTTATTTTCAGATGCATAATCAATGCCCTTAATTGACACACCATATCCTTCAGTATTACGGTCGGGGATGTAATAGCCCAGGTTGTCATAAAAGTTCCTGAAAAAGGAATATACCAGTGCAACGGAGGTGATTCCGTCAACATCATAATCCCCGTAAATAAGTATTCTCTCATGCCGGTCCATGGCCGACATGATCCGGTCCACAGCCGGGTGCATGTCTTTCATTAAAAAAGGATCGTGCAGATCCTTCAGGTCAGGATGAAAGAATTTGCTGACTTTTTCTTTGGTGCCAATGCCTCGCTGCACCAGAAGGTTGGCAATTGGTCCAGGAGTTTGCAGGGATGCTGATAATGCCTGAACTTCAGTTTCGTTCCCAGGTTCCTTTACAATCCATCTCTTATTCATAACAACAAATTTAGTCCGCCAGGTTTACCTGAAAAACGTCGGTTAACTGATTTTTTAAGTCCAGTTTTACCGTCTCAATATTGACATTCCCATCCAATTCCTGATCCAATGAAGTTACACCTTTATCGACAAATCCACAAGGATTAATGTAGCGAAAAAAATCCAGATCGGTCTTCACATTTAATGCAAAGCCATGCATGGTCACATAACGGCTGATGCGAACACCTATGGCACATATCTTTCTGGGATTTCCATCTTCGGAAACATTCACCCATACCCCTGTGGCTCCATCCAGTCTTTGGCTCATCAATCCGTATTTCTTAAGGGTTAGAATGATGGCTTCCTCCAATAAATGGACGTAGTTTTTCACTCCGAGACCGAGTTTCTCCAGGTCCAGTATGGGATATCCTACAATCTGCCCGGGTCCGTGATACGTAATGTCGCCACCCCTGTTGATCCTGTAATAGGAAGCACCCCTGGTTTTAAGTTCCTCCTTATGAATCAACAGGTTTTGTTCAGAGCCGCTTTTTCCAATGGTGTAAACATGCGGATGCTCACACAGCAGAAGATTGCCCGCAGATAATTCTGAACCATCATCCTGTATTTTTCCTGTTTTCACACCGACCATCTTTGCCAGGATGGATTCCTGGTAATCCCATGCCTTTTTAAAGTCCACCAGGCCCAGATCTTCATATGTAATACTGTATCTCAAATTGTAACGTGTCTTTCTGCATGATAGGATGACCGCACCAGGGGCCTGCTCTCAATGTGTTCAAATCCTTTCTCAATGGCACCCAGCCTGTATTTCTCAAATTGATCGGGAGTGATGTATTCCTGAACCGGGAAATGGTCCAAAGTTGGTGAAAGATACTGGCCGATGGTCATGATCCTGCATCCGACATTCAGCAGGTCGTCCATGGTTTCAAAAATCTCTCTTTCTGTTTCTCCAAGCCCGGCCATGATCCCTGATTTGGTTCTGCAGCCCTGGTTATGCAAATATTCTAATACCTTCAGGCTCCGGTCGTACCGTGCCCTGCTCCGGATCCCGGAAGTGAGGCGCCTGACTGTTTCCAGATTGTGTGATATCACTTCAGGTGCTGCAGTAACAATCTTTTGAAGGCGGTCTTCCTTTCCATCAAAATCAGGGATCAGGGTTTCCAGCGTAATCGTTGGATTCAACTCTTTAACGGTCTGAATACTCTTTGCCCAGAATGCGGCTCCGCCATCATCCAGATCATCCCTGTCAACAGAAGTGATCACGCAATGCTTTAACTGCATGGTTTTAATGGTCAATGCCAGCCGTCGGGGTTCATGCGGATCCACTGCCAGGGGCTTCCCCGTTTTCACCGAACAAAACTTGCAGGACCTGGTACATACATTACCAAGAATCATAAATGTGGCTGTGCCGGCATTCCAGCATTCCCCGATATTCGGACAATTTCCACTGGTACAAATAGTGTGGAGGTTCTGATCCCTGACCAGATTCTTAACCTTTGAGTAATCGGCCCCCCGTGGCATTTCCATCTTCAGCCATGCAGGCAGCCTGCCTCCTGGCCGTATGTGTTTCTCCTCTTTCATCCCCTCCGGTCTTTTCCTGATTTATTTTGAAACGATCTACAAAATTACAAGAAATATCCGATCATTCAGACCTGAAAATGAATCCGTTTAAAACTTTGAAATTACTGCAGCCGGGTACGGTAAAAAAGATTGGTTATAATGACTTCAGAATTATATCTTTGCAATATTCAAATTCAAATCCGAACATGCACAGGGAACTGAGTGAGCAGGAACAAATCCGGAGAAATTCACTGGACGAACTTAAGAAGCTGGGCATCGATCCGTATCCCGCCGAAGGATATCCGGTTGATGCATGGTCAACTGAAATTCTTGAACAGTTTGAAGAATCAAAAAACAACTTTCATGATGTATGCCTGGCCGGTCGCATCATGACAAGACGCATCATGGGAAATGCATCATTCGCAGAGATCCAGGACCGGGATGGACGGATACAGGTGTATGTCAGAAGGGATGACCTGTGCCCCGGTGAAGACAAAACATTCTATAATACAGTGTTCAAAAAGCTGCTGGATATTGGTGACATCATTGGAGTGAGAGGCCATGTCTTTAAAACACAAATGGGCGAAACCACCATACATGTGAAGGAGCTGAAAATATTAAGCAAGTCGTTGTTGCCCCTTCCAATTGTCAAGGAGAAGGATGGGAAAACCTGGGATGCCTATACCGGCATGGAACAACGCTACCGGTTCCGTTCTATGGACCTGGTGGTGAATCCCCACCTGAAAAAGGTTTTTGAGCAACGGACCCGTATCATCAATTCCATGCGGGCATTCCTGAACAAACAAGGGTATTTAGAAGTGGAAACACCCGTTCTGCAGCCCATATACGGAGGAGCCGCCGCAAGGCCCTTTAAAACCCATCATAACAAACTGGACCAGACCCTGTACCTGAGAATTGCCAACGAACTGTATTTGAAAAGGCTTATCGTCGGGGGGTTTGACGGGGTGTATGAATTTGCAAAAGACTTCCGGAATGAGGGGATGGACCGGGCCCATAACCCGGAGTTTACACAGATGGAGATCTATGTGGCCTACAAGGATTACTACTGGATGATGGACCTGTTTGAAACCATGATCGAAAAGGTGGCCCTCGACCTGCATGGATCCACAACGGTCAGGGTGGGTGAAAACACTATTGACTTCAAACGGCCCTGGAAACGGTTTACCATGTTCGAAGTTATCAGGAAATATACCGGGATTGACATTTCAGAAATGGATGAAAAAGCCCTGGTGGAAACAGCCAGGAAATTGGGTGTTGAAGTTGATCCATCCATGGGTAAGGGGAAACTCATTGATGAGATCTTTGGCGAAACCGCCGAACCTAAACTCATTCAACCCACATTTATTACTGATTACCCTGTGGAGATGTCCCCTCTTTCAAAAAAACACCGCTCAAAAGAAGGACTTGTGGAACGGTTTGAAGCCATCATAAACGGCCGGGAATTATGCAATGCCTTTTCAGAGCTGAATGATCCCATCGACCAGCGTGAGCGTTTTGAGTACCAGCTTCAGCTTGGTAAAAGGGGGGATGAAGAAGCCATGGTTGTGGACGAGGATTTTCTCCGTGCCATTGAACTGGGCATGCCTCCTACGGCAGGACTGGGTGTGGGCATTGACCGGCTTACCATGATTATGACCGATCAGCCCTCCATTCAGGATGTGTTGTTTTTCCCGCAAATGAGGCAGGTTGAAAGTTCAAAGTTCAAGGTTCAAAGTTCAAGGGAAGAATACCTGGAGCTGGGAATCCCCGAAGAGTGGGTGGAACCGCTTCAAAAGTTGGGGTACACCACTGTTGAGAAGTTGAAAGAGGTTGAAAAACCAGGGAAACTTGCCAATGACCTTAACGGTTATAACAAGAAAAACAAGTTGGGATTGAAAGGATTGAGTCCGGAGACGGTTGGGGAGTGGATCACACTGTAGAGCGACTTTCCAAAGTCGCTTAAATCCCGAAGTGCTCTGACGAGCACAAACGACTGAGGACAGTCGTTCTACATTGCCTCAATCATCAGGTTGGGGTTTTTGTGCCTTAATTGTTCACCTTTTTTCTTTTTTTCCCGGATGGATGCATTTTCACTTAAAGAAATTATCTATAACGTGTAGTATATTGCACAAAAAGTGTTATATTTGTGCATTATATAACACGTTATGAAGAGAAAAGTTGTTTTGTTGCCGAAACAAAAAAGAATACTAAATAAGCTTGGTGAGAATATAAGGCTTGCCAGATTAAGACGAAAATTAAGTGCTGAACAGGTATCTGAAAGAGCTTATATCTCAAGAAGAACTCTTTGGGCCATAGAGAATGGTACTTCTAGTGTAAGCTTGGGGGCATATCTTCAGGTTCTACTTGTGCTTGGTTTAGAGAAAGATCTGGTAAATGTTGCCAAAGATGATGAACTTGGCCGGAAATTGCAGGATTCTAAATTAATAGTTAAAGAAAGAGCGCCCAAAAAAGGTATATCTCAAAATACAAATGACACAAGAAACAGATCATAAAGAAATATTTGTCTATGCTCATTGGAGGGGATTGGATTCTCCTATATTAATGGGAGTACTAAGTATAAATATTACGAGGGGAAAAGAAATTTTTTCTTTTGAGTATAATGATGACTGGTTGAGATCCGGAAATGCACAAAATTTAGATCCGGATCTTGGATTTTATCAAGGGCCACAATATGTAAGAGATGATAAAACAAATTTTGGATTGTTTTTGGATTCATCTCCAGATCGATGGGGACGACTTTTAATGAGACGTGGAGAGGCAGCTCAAGCACGAAAAGAAAGTAGAGAAATCAAAATATTATATGAATCAGATTATTTACTTGGGGTTTTTGATGGACATAGAATGGGTGCATTAAGATTTAAAACCGACCCAGATGGTGAATTTCTAAATAATAATAAAAGATTTGCTTCTTCTCCATGGACTTCTTTACGAAGCTTGGAATTTGCTAGTCTACAACTTGAAAAGGAAGATATTTCTGAAGATCCGGAATATTATAAATGGCTTACTATGTTAATTGGGCCTGGTTCATCATTAGGTGGTGCCCGACCCAAAGCAAGTGTGTTGGACACTAATGATGTACTTTGGATCGCTAAATTCCCTAGTACGAGTGATGTTAAAGATGTCGGTGCATGGGAAATGGTAACGAATCAGCTTGCATTACGAGCCGGAATAAATATGGCTAATGGCATGGTTCGTCAGTTCTCAAGCAACCATCATACTTTTTTAACAAAACGATTTGATAGAGATGCAAATGGAAATCGGATTCACTTCGCCTCAGCATTGACAATGTTAGGTTATATTGATGGTGCCGATCATAGTGAGGGAGCAAGTTATCTGGAGTTAGCAGAATTTCTTATGAGGAAAGGTGCTAAAGTTGAAGAGGATCTGGAAGAACTTTGGAAAAGAATTGTATTCAATATTTGTGTTTCAAATACCGATGATCACCTTCGGAATCATGGTTTTATTTTAGTTGATTATGGGTGGATTCTATCTCCTGGATATGATGTAAATCCAAATGAAACCGGAACTGGATTGAGCTTAAATATTTCAATGGAGGACAACTCTTTAGAATTGGACTTAGCATTAGAAATTGCTGAATATTTCAGACTTGACAATGACAGGGCCAAAGATTTAATCAATCATATTAAGCTGTCAGTGCAACGTTGGAGAGAAGTATCTATTGGATACGGAATTCCTAAGGAAGAACGAGATTTTATGTCAGCAGCTTTTTCAAAAGCTTATTAAACTTCGTTTTATTTACATTTATTCGAAACCAGGTTAACAAGCTCAGATTTAGCTCACTAACCTTTCGGCAAGTCGTTTTTGTCCCTTAAATTAATCTGAAGTTAAGGGCATGAACCGGGACACTCTTTGGCGTGGTGAGCTCCATGCCACCTTTAAAATAAACAATTTGGCATGATAGTACATCTCGTGAAACGAAAATTAAGGACAAAGGGATCAGAAGAAAGCGATTTGAAAAATCGCTCTACAGGAAAAACCCCAAATGCCAAATGGTTTGGAGCCTGGAATTTGAGTATTATCCGGAGCTTGATAATTTGGCTCTTTAGCATTTGCTCCTCCCCCTTTTATTCCCCCTCCGGAGGAGGATATAACTTCTTTCTATAAGCAATCATCCCGGGCATAGACCCGGGATCCAGGATAAATAATGTCGAATTATGAACAAGGAATTCCCATTTTAGAAGCACTTCTTAAATCGATATTCTCAGGAATATGTTATTTTCGTTATGGTTAAAATCAGAATTCAACCTATGAAAAATCAGATCATCAGTGTGTTAAAAAAAACATTCAGGCTGAAACTATCCGGAGTAGACAAAAGGGTGGTGAAGGGATATTTTCTTCAACAAAAAATACGAAAGCTTAACATTGGTTGTGGGAATACCAAACTTGATGGCTGGCTTAATGCGGACATCTTTCCGAAGTCCGGCCAGATGGTGTACCTGGATGCTACAAAAACTTTTCCATTTGATAATGAAACATTCGACTATGTTTACAGTGAGCATATGATTGAACATCTCCCTTTTGCTGAAGGTCTGAAAATGTTACATGAGTGTTATCGTGTCTTAAAAAAAGCAGGGAAAATCAGGATTTCAACGCCCGACCTTTCATCTATAATCGCATTATATAATACTGATAAAACAGAGTTGCAAAAGGAATTTATAAACCATTCTGCTGAAACGTCAAATGGCAATGTCCCTTATCCCTTTGACACCTACGTTATCAATAATTTTGTCAGGGACTGGGGGCATCAATTCATTTATGATGAGAAGGTTCTTCGATTTGCATTAAAGAAAGCTGGTTTCGAAAGAATAACCCGGTGTGAATTGAATAAAAGCGAAGACGAAAATCTAAGAAATTTAGAAAATGACGAGAGATTACCGGAAGGCTTCCTGAAACTGGTATCGTTTACATTGGAAGGGATCAAATAGCCTGGTGGGTGGGAAAAAACAGGCAGTAGTAGATCCTGGTTCTATCCCATTCTTATTAATGAACTTCAACCCCATCCGGGGTTGTATATTTCTATACCATTTATAACCCCGGGTGTAACCGGGGCTATCCGACTTCAGGCCCTCCGGGCCTGGCTGATTTATCCTGTAAAACTTCCGGACTTCAGGGCGTGGGACCCTAAGTGGTTAA
>CAYOFK010000002.1:44333-47136 GCA_964403185.1 uncultured Rikenellaceae bacterium
CTGATTTATCCTGTAAAACTTCCGGACTTCAGGGCGTGGGACCCTAAGTGGTTAACATATTAAAGTGCATATATGACTCCGGAGGAGTCAAATTGTAATAGCCACAGTAACGTCTGTGGGATAAGCAGAACAATACATGGCCCAACCACAGAGTGGTTGAAGTTACCTTACCCTGGTGTTTAATAAGTATTCCTTACCGCAGAGAACACGAAGTTAAAACCTTCTGTTAACCGGCATTCCTCCCCCGTTTGCAGCCGGAGCCCGACCTGCATAAAACCCAAATAACAATTGGAATTTGGTTATTGGATATTTGCCGGAGACGTGCCCCGGACTTCATGCTCTGGATATTTTTCCCTATTTTAGGATCAAAGTTTAAGATCCGTTTGACCTCACATAATATTCAATCCAAACATTATCCAAGTGAATCTGAAAAAACCACCCTTTATCATATATTATTTTTCCGGAACGGGGAATGCCAGAAATGTGGCGCATTGGATTGCCCATGAAGCCAGAGAGCAGCAGCATGCTGTTGAAATAATTGATATTGGAAAACTTAAATCCCGGACCGGTATGAGCCATGAGGAGGGAGCAATAGTTGGTATCTGTTCCCCCACCCACGGATTTAACCTCCCACCCATTACCCTTTCATTCCTCACACATCTGCCAGCATCTAAAAGGAACGCAGCTTTTATAGTTAACACCCGTGCAGGCATGAAGATCTCCAGAATGTTCACCCCCGGCCTGAGTGGTGTGGCCCAAATACTTGGTGCCCTAATACTGAGAATCAAGGGATACCGGATCATCGGAATGAAGCCCATAGACCTTCCGTCAAACTGGATTTCCCTCCATCCCGGAATCAGGGGAAAAGTGGTGGCATCCATATATGGCCGGTGCAAAGAAAAAACAGTGACCTTTGCCCGTAAGATCCTTTCCGGAAAAAGAGACTTCAGTGCTCTTTATGATCTTGTACAGGACATCCTCATTGCCCCGGTAGCTTTGGGATATTACCTGTTTGGCAGGTTTTTTCTGGCAAAATCATTTATTGCCACACGGGAATGCGACCAATGCGGCCTGTGCATCAAATCATGCCCGGTGAAAGCCATCCGGGAAACAAGCAGCAGACCTTTCTGGACATACAATTGTGAAAGCTGTATGAAATGCATGAACCACTGTCCCAAAAGAGCCATTCAAACTGCACATGGATTCATTATTTTGTTATCATTTGGGTTTGCAAAACTATTTTCAATTTTTTACATCTTTTTAACCGAATCCGGATTTCACTTTATTGATGTTAAAATAATCCGTCAATTTAGTTCTTTAATTATTTTTCTGATTTTCCTTTTCCTTGGATACAGGGTTCTTCATCTTCTGATGCGTTTTTCCATGTTTGAAAGGCTCATTGCCTATACTTCTTTTACAAAATATAATTTCTGGAGACGATACAAGGCACCCCGGAAAGCATGAACAGAACTGCATCCAAAAAGTGGATCAATAAGGTTTTACCATCAAATACAAGATAATAAATTGGCAGCAGTAGTTTAAACTTTTTATAAAATGGTCAAAATAGTAAACCATCCCCTCATTGAGCATAAACTTACCCAGTTAAGGCGTAAAACTACCAACACCCGGAATTTCAGAGCCAACCTGAATGAATTGGCCGGGCTTTTGGCCTACGAAATCTCCCGGGATCTGCCTCTTAAAGAAGTAGAGATTGAAACACCTGTTAGCGATACCATTTCAAATGAACTATCGCAGGATCTGGTTCTGGTGCCTATATTAAGGGCCGGACTGGGAATGATTGAAGGTATTGCAAGTCTGATCCCTGATGCCAGGGTTGGACATATCGGGATTGCCCGCAATGAGGGCACATTGAAACCCGAGCCTTATTATGAGAAACTGCCGGTAGGTTTTGAAAATGCCATCATAATGGTTCTGGATCCCATGCTGGCGACAGGTGGCAGTGCAAGTGCTGCCATCAGGTCTCTCAAGGATCAGGGTGCCAGGATCATTAAGCTGGTTTGTATTGTTGGCGCACCGGAAGGGGTACAAAAGATCGAAAACGATCATCCCGATGTTGAAATATTCCTCGCTGCCCTTGATAAAAGACTCGATGAAAACGGTTACATTGTACCGGGATTGGGCGATGCCGGCGACCGGCTGTTCGGTACAAAATAATGGTTATTTCCCTCAACCGGAGCCCGGTCTGCATAAAACCCAAATAACAATTGGAATTTGGTTATTGGATATTTACCGGAGGCGTGCCCAGCACCTCATGATCTGAATATTTTTCCCTATTTTAGGATCAAGGTTTAATCTTCCCCGGGCAAATAATATCCTTTCCGTGAAAGGAGATGGTTGAGGTTGGCCACGCCATAGACCACCACTGCCGTGACTATTGCTGTATGTTCCTGGTATTCAGGTATACTCTTATTGTAAAGGTCCCGTTCGGTATGCCAGATCTCGCCGTAGCTGAAATTATAGCCTTTGGTATCAGCCGTTCCAAAAGTGATGGTGGGCACCCCTTTTACAGCAAAAGATCCGCTGTCGGTTCCACGGGCTTTTTTTGGTTTCTGCCGGGGTTCCCGTTTTTTCAATGTAAACGGAAACTCAGGGTTGATGCTGTTTAACGGTTCGCAGATTTTCTCAAAATCATCCCACATAGCTTCCGTAACACTGATACTGTTGGCTACGGTAGGCCCCCCGTCCCGGTTAAACATGTTGGATATCCTGTCAAGCTTATCATTATTTTTCTCCACCCAACTTTTTGAACCCAACAATCCAAATTCTTCTCCTGCCCACATAC
>CAYOFK010000003.1:0-14561 GCA_964403185.1 uncultured Rikenellaceae bacterium
AAATCAGGCTCTTATGGATTCCTGCTTTCGCAGGAATGATATGTAATCTGACTTTGGAGACAGCCCCGTATTCACATGCAACCTCTTCGCGGTTGTTTTAATTCCACTACTGTCAATGATCTGAAATAAAAGGTTTTATAAATTCTGAAACCGTTTTGCTGATAGTACCGGAATCTTTCAGAACTTTGATAAAAGCACTTCCGATGATCACTCCTGATGCATATTGAGATATCCATTTCAAATGCTCCGGTTTTGAAATACCAAATCCAACCATTCCCGGATTCTCCAGATTCAGATTCTTTATTCTCTGCAGATATTCATCTGCTGCTTTATCCTCCTGAAGATTGCCTCCTGTAACTGAAGGTGCAGATACGAGGTAGAGAAAACCATTTGAAACAGCATCAATATACCGGGCCCTTTCATCTGTGGTCAACGGGGTGATCAGATGTATATTTTTCAGGCCGTATTGATTTGATATACCCTGGTATGTTTCAACAAATTGCTCCGGAGGCAGGTCCGGAAGGATGAGGCCATCAACACCCACCTGTGCAGCCTTCATGCAAAACTTTTCATAGCCATATTGCAGGACCGGATTCAGGTAACCCATGAGTACAACCGGGATCTTAATTTTTTCTTTCACCGTCTCAAGCTGGTCCAGCAGAAGTTGCAGATCCATTCCTTCTTCCAGGGCCTTCTTGCTGCTTTCCTGGATCACAGGGCCATCGGCCACCGGGTCTGAGAAAGGCATGCCAATTTCCACCATGTCCACCCCATTTTCCTGAAGGGCCAGAAGGATGTTGGTTGTTTCTTTCAGGGAAGGGTATCCTGCGGTAAAAAATATGCTCAGGATCCCTTTCCTTTTTGTATTGAACAGTGTATCAATCCTGTTCATGATTCAAATAATTAAGATAGGTTTCCATATCTTTATCCCCGCGTCCTGACAGGTTGATGATGATACACTGACCGGAGTCAAAGTGCAGCTTCTCAAGAATGGCCAGTGCGTGGGCCGATTCCAATGCAGGTATGATTCCCTCTGCTCTGGCCAGGAGAAACCCTGCTTCCAGTGATTCCCGGTCGGTTATGGGCACAGATTCCACCCGGCCGGTTTTAATCAGGTGTGCATGCATGGGTCCGATCCCGGGATAATCCAGTCCGGCCGAAATGGAGTGGGGTTCCACAACCTGGCCATCTTCTGTTTGCATAACAAGTGTCCGGCTGCCATGTAAAATACCAACGCTTCCTTTCCATGATGTCGCAGCAGTCTTGCCGGATTCCAGGCCCATCCCTGCAGCTTCTGCAACAATAAGCCGTACTTCCGGATCCTCCAGAAAATGGAAGAAAGCCCCGGCGGCATTACTCCCCCCACCCAGGCAGGCGAGAATGGCATCCGGCTTATTCCTGCCGGTAATTCTCTGAAACTGAACTTTCATTTCCTCACTGATCACAGACTGCAGACGGGCCACCATATCGGGATAGGGATGAGGGCCAACCACCGATCCGATGATATAATGTGTGTCTTCAGGATTACGGGACCATTCCCGGATGGCTTCATTGGTAGCATCCTTCAGGGTTTGACTGCCGCTATTTACCGGTACAACCCGGGCTCCCAGCATTTTCATACGGGCAAGGTTCGGAGCCTGCCGTTGGGTATCTTTTACTCCCATAAATACAGTACACTCCAGACCCATCAGGGCACAGACAGTTGCCGTGGCAACCCCGTGCTGACCGGCACCTGTTTCAGCAATGATCCTTTTTTTCCCCAATTTTTTTGCAATCAGGATCTGGCCCAGGGTGTTATTGATCTTATGGGAACCGGTATGTGTCAGATCCTCGCGTTTTAAGAAAATGTTTGCCTCGTATTGTTTTGAAAGGCTGGCGGCCCGGAACAGAGGTGTTGGACGCCCGGCGTAATCACTGAGGAGATTCCGGAATGTCTCCTGAAAATCAACGCTTTCAAGGATCTGTTCATACCGGTTTTGAAGCTTATCTACATTTGGACGAAGCATTTCCGGAATAAAAGCACCTCCAAAGCTTCCAAAATAACCCTTTTCATCTACAAGTCGTCTCATCTGAGTTTAAGGATAAATGATTTTAACAATTCTATATTTTTAAGTCCCGGTCTTATTTCAAAACGGCTGTTTACATCGATTCCCAGAAAATTTTTCAGGTTTATTTCTTTGATTCTTTGAACATCTCCCGGACCTATGCCGCCACTTATCAGGAAGGGCAGAGGTATTTTGCTGGCATTCAGTATGTTCCAGTTGAATTTCTTGCCGGATCCTCCGCGTACAGATGATCTCGTATCAAATAAAAACCAATCAGCCACATCTGCATAATCCAATAATTTTCCGGGATCAATGTCTTCTCCCACACAAAAAGCCTTTACAACCTGAAAATCCTTGCGCAATATTTCGCACACTGCCGGGGATTCGTCTCCGTGAAGCTGGATCATGTTCAGTTTAAACCTGTGGGCAGTTGCCAGTATACGGGAAGGTTCTGAGTCCACAAACACACCAGCGGTTGGAACGCTCAGTCCAGATAAAGTTTCGGCCAGCGCATTATCTTCAGGATCAACGGCTCTGGGTGATTGCACATAAAAGATCAATCCCAGGAAGTCTGCCTGAAGTTCAGATAACTGCCGGATATTATCCGGTTCCCGCATTCCGCAAACTTTAATGATCATGGCTGTCCTTTATTGTTTCGACCAATGTACGGCATGTCTCCTCAGGATCCACTGAAGTCATAAAATGTTCACCAACCAGGAAGCCCCGGTACCCGATATTCCTCAGGTTTTTTATGGTTTCCGGATCGGAAATGCCGCTTTCAGATATCAGCACAAGGCCTTCAGGGACCATTCCGGCCAGGTCTGCTGAGGTATTGACATCCACATTAAATGTGCGGAGGTTCCTGTTATTCACACCCAGGAGCGTGATGCCTGCGGGTAATTTCTCCAGTTCCCCGGAGCTGTGCAATTCAACCAATACTTCCAGACCCATATCACAGGCTTTACCAAACAAATTGCGGATGGATCTTTTATCCAGGCATTCTGAGATGAGCAGAACAACGTCAGCCCCGGCACTACGGGCTTCTTCAAGCTGATAGTCATCAATGATGAAATCTTTCCTGAGGATTGGCAGGGAGGTCAATGCCCTTGCTTCCACCAGGTCGTTTAATGAACCGCCAAAATAGTTTTCATCGGTGAGAACCGACAGTCCAGCAGCACCGGCTCTTTGATAAGCCGGTACGAAATCCGCTATTCTGGCATCCCTGTTAATATAACCACGGGATGGTGATTTCCGCTTAAACTCCGCAATGATCCCTCCGTCATTAATGTTTTTGAGACTTCCGGCAAGGGAGACGGTTTGCCTATGGTATAGCGGGGATTTCCGGAGTTTTTGCACCGGCATTGAGGCTTTTCGCAGAGCGATCTCTTTTTTCTTAAGACTCATTATTTCTTCAAGGAACTCCATCTCACAGTTAAGAATTAATAAATGATTTGAAGGATTTAAGGGCGGCTCCCGATTCCAATGCCTCGCCGGCTTCCATTCTGGCAGATGCGTAGGATTTTTCCGGATCGAACCGTTGGATGGCCATAGCAGCATTTGCCAGGGCAACTGCAGTTTGAGCCGGGGTGCCTCTATTTTCAAGAATGCTTAAAAATATTTCAGAAGCTTCCTTCACGGTGTTCCCGCCAAAAAGATCGGATGGATTGAATGTCCGTTCGGAGAGCTGGAGCGGGTCCAGAATAGTTTCCGAACTATTTGTATATACTTTTACCCTGCCCGTCAGGGAGACTTCATCATAACCATTCAAATCATGTATAACGGCATACTGAATACCCTCATGCTGCAAGAGGTAATGATACATGCGTGCAAGTTCCAGGCTGAATACTCCCACCAATTGATGATGAGGTTGCACAGGATTTACCAGGGGCCCCAACATATTAAAAAAGGTTTTAATACCCAGATCCCTGCGTATAGGCGCCACTGTCTTCATTGCGGGGTGAAACATGGGTGCATGTAAAAAGCAAATTCCTGCCGCATCAAGCTGTTTGTTCAGTTTGTCAGAATCGTTGGTGAACTGATGGCCAAAATACTCCAGCACATTGGATGATCCACAGGAGGAAGACACGCTGTAATTCCCATGTTTAGCCACTTTGTAACCTGCACCTGCCACAATGAACGCCGTGATGGTTGATATGTTAAAAGTGTCCTTCCCATCTCCGCCTGTGCCGCATACATCAACCATGAGGTGACCGGAAAGACTTACCTGCACACACAATTCAAGTAAGGCATCCCTGAACCCTGCCAGCTCTTCAACCGTTATGGCCCGCATCAGGTACACCGTCAGAAATGCGGAGATCTGAGAAGGATTGTATTGTTCCTTTGCAATATTCAACAACACCTTTCGCGCTGTTTTCCGGTCGAGAACCCCATGTTCAAATAACCTGTTCAGTATGTCTCTCATGAATTTGAAATATTTGATTTGAATGATTCACATCCGTATTACAGATTGCAATAGTCTAAGAAATTCCGGATCAACATTTTTCCCTCCGGTGTCAAAACAGATTCCGGATGGAACTGGACTCCAAACAAACTGTATTTACGGTGCTGCAAGGCCATGATCTGTCCCTCACCATCCCTGGCCAAAACCTCAAGGTCTTCCGGCATGCTGCTATTATCGATGATCCATGAATGGTATCTGCCGGCCATAAAGGGATGCGGCATGCCTTTGAATAATACTGAATGCCGGTCTTCAGTCACAATTTCAGTAGCCACGCCATGGAAGACCCTGGTGAGGTTTATTAACCCTGCGCCATATACTTCAGCGATTGCCTGGTGGCCAAGACACACACCCAACATCTTTTTGGACGGTCCGTAAACCTTTATAATTTCCTTGAGAATTCCGGCATCTTCCGGCAGTCCCGGACCCGGGGACAGAAACAATACTTTATAGGGTTCAATATCCCTGATATCAATCTGATCATTTCTGAATACATCCACGTCGGAGCCTGCCAGTTCACGTATGTATTGAACCAGGTTATAGGTAAAGGAATCGTAATTATCGATGACTAAAATGGAATTCATAATTGTTTATTTGCCAGTTGTATGGCTTTTTTTAAAGCACCAAGTTTATTATTTACCTCTTGCAGTTCATTTTCAGGCACTGAGTCGATGACAATTCCGGCTCCGGCCTGGTAATTCAGTTCCTGATTTTTACTGACAAACGACCGGATCACGATGGCATGGTTTATACCGCCATCTATACCAATATAGCCGATGGCCCCGCCATATAAACCACGCGACTGGTTCTCATATTCCCGGATCAGGCTTATGGCTTTATGTTTTGGTGCACCCGAAAGTGTTCCCGCCGGAAAGGTATCCGCAAGGATCCTTAGAGGATTTGAATCCTTTGAAAGTGTTCCCTGAACCTTCGAAACGAGGTGTATGACATGACTGAAAAGCTGAATATCCTTAAGATTCATAACTTTTACATCTCCGGTGTGCCGTCCGAGATCGTTCCGTGCCAGGTCCACCAGCATCACATGTTCGGCATTTTCTTTCGGATCATCAGCCAGGATTTTTGCCAGTTCCAGGTCTTTTTGATCGTCCCCTGATCGTTTAATGGTTCCGGCAATCGGATGGATCTCGGCCGTACCATTTCTGATGATCAGTTGAGATTCCGGTGAGGACCCGAATATTCTGAACGTACCATAATCAAAATAGAATAAATAGGGTGAGGGATTCACATGTCTGAGAGCGCGGTACACCCTGAATTCATCACCTTTAAAGGCCTGCCGGAACTGACGGGAAAAAACAATCTGGAAAACATCCCCTCTCTGGCAATGGTATTTACCGGTTTTCACCAGGTCCATAAATCCGCCGTCTGACAAATTTGATTCTTCATCATTGGCCGATTCAAAAGAATGCTCAGGAAAATTCCGGGAATGGACCAGTGTATTGATCTTTTCTATCTGTGAGTCCTCCCCTGCCGGACAATGATCAATCAGGTATAACTCATCATTAAAATGATTGATGACCACCAGGTATCTGTAAAAGGAATATTGGATCTCGGGAATTCCGGAAGGAAATGCTTCTCTTTCAGGCCATTTAACATTTTCAAAATAATGGATGCTGTCAAATGAAAAATAACCAAAAAAGCCCGTAAAAGGCCTGGCTTCCTCCGGCCCTTCAAAAGAAAATGATTTAATAAAACGGTCCAGTGCATCAACAGGATCCCGTTCGATTGTGCTTTCGACCGCAGGTTCAGGGTGGTCTTGTTGCCGGATACTGATCAGTCCGTCCTGAACCTTAAACGTGGCCAGGGGATCGGCACAAATAAAAGAAAGGCTGTTTTCATTGCCGCGATAATCTGAACTTTCCAGCAATACAGATTCGCCAAAACTATCGCGGATCTTCATATATATGCTCACGGGTGTAAGTGTATCGGCCAGTCCCTTTATTAAACAGGTTTTAATTTTCATAGAATCAGCTTATTATTGTTCATAAAAAAAAGCCTGCTGTGAGGACAGCAGGCTTTTTTATATCGTCAGATTCATAAATAGCTACAGGACCCTCAAAAGGTACGATTTTACCAGGGGCCACCACCATGTATGAATTGCAACTATCATTTTTTTGATCTTGTTCTGCAAATTTAATTATAAAAACAAAAGATCCAAATACCACATGATTTTTTGTGTAAGAAAAAATCGTAGTTTTGGGTTGCAGGTTGAATATTTAAAAATGTTGAAGTACCTTTAAATAATATCCATAAATAACAGACCAATGCATCTGATTTTCCTGTGAACTAACTAAACAATCATCATGAGGATCAATCATAAGCTGGATTATTTATTTGGCCCCTCAGGCACCTTTGCAGGATTCACGATCCTTGCTGTAGGGGCCCTGTCACTCATATCCAATATCGGACTTGTGGGCAGCATCATTCTGATCATCATTGGGGCCTTTGTGGCCCTGACCAGGTCCGGGACCATCATTGATACCAGGCTCAGCAGGATTAAATCGTACACTCAGTTATTTGGTGTGTTCCGCTATGGGGACTGGCATCCTATCGGCACATTTTCCTCTATAGGCATTAAAAAATCAATCAGAAGACAGCGAACTTACAGCAGAAGCAACCGCCAGCTCATTACCAGCCAGGAAGACTACAGGATCATACTTGTGGGAAAGGATCCGACATTAAAAATACCCGTAGTGAAGTGCAAAACCCGGGAGTCAGCTGAAGCTGAATTGGAAAATCTCAGGGATCAATTGAACCTGGAAATTAATGAAAGTTAATCGGGAAAAGGGGAATATGTTTACCGGAGCGGAATGATTGGTGGGGTGATGCCAAATTGTTGAACTGTTTCATTGCTGGAATGCAAATAGCGAACGGTCTGTAGAGTGACTCTCTGAGTCGCTAATCGACTTGCAAAGTCGATCTACATTGGCTTTTCCTCAGCCTATATCCGTCTGACCGCCTGGAGCGGGGCGCCTACGCTATAGCTTCGGCGACAGCGTGCAGACGGAACTCTGCCACTGGCATGATTATGGGAGACCTGGGCTGTCTCAAAAGCCCCTGATAAATATAAACCACCTCCCCCTCGTTTCCCTCGGGTACTCCTCCTGCTCAGGAGGAGAATTTGCACTCTTCTAAGATTTAAGACTTCCTCTCCCACCGGGTGAGCGAGTAATCCTAACTAAACCATTCCTTCAACTCTTCAACCTGCCTGCCGGCAGGCACGGCTCATCTCTGCGCCCCGTACCTTCCTCTATTCCGGATACACTATGAAAGCTTCTCTTTGTTCCAGCCACCGGTTCTCATCCTGTTGAAGACGTGCTTCCAGATCCCCGGCAGTGGCATTGGCATCATCCACCCATTCTCGTAAAAAAGGCCCGCCGGACAAGAGATCTATGGGCCGTTTATCTGTTTCATATTCAAACGGGCCGGTACGCCACATGTCATATTCCGGGTATAGATTTCTTATGGCTTTTAGTATGGCAGCCACCAATCTGTAGGGTTTAAAGCGTTCAGGATCATACCCTGAATAATCCGTATGTATCTGCATGCCCGAACAAAGTTTGTTTTGGTATTTGTCGTAAGCAGGCTCAAATGAACAGGGTCGTATCAAACAGCCCTGCATCCAGGCGGGTGCCAGACGCTTTGTTTCCTTTAAAACATTCCTTATGTTGAGATCAGGAGCACCGAGAATCTCAAGAGGTGTGGTGGTGCCCCTGCCTTCCGATAAATTAGTTCCTTCAATCAGGGCAGTTCCGGGGAAACACCGTGCCATATTCAGGCCTGAGGCATTCGGACTGGGATTCACCCAGGGCAGATCAAATACCGGCCAGCCGTAACCCGGTCCTGTTAAAGGATGGTACCCCTGCATCTCAACAAGCCTGAAGTCGATATCCAGGTTCTTTAAACGAATGTACCAGTGAGCCATTTCCCCGATAGTAAGTCCGTGTCTCATGATCAACGGCGCATCGCCGATAAAACTCTCCCACCCTTTTTCAGGCAGGGTTCCCTCAACAGCACGACCGGCCGGATTGGGACGGTCAAGAAGAATGACTTTCCTGGAATGCTCAGTGCAGGCCTCAAGCATGTAAAACAGTGTGGTTGAATAGGTATAAACCCGTGCTCCAATATCCTGAAGGTCAACTAGTAAGATATCAAATTGATCTGTCATTTCTTCAGTGGGCCTGCGTACATCACCATAAAGACTGAATACCGGAATGCCATGGACAGTATCCATATAATTGTCTGACTCGATCATATTATCCTGCTTCTCGCTTCGCATGCCATGCTGCGGGCCGAAAGCACAGGTCGCCTGCAATGCTTTTAGTTTCATCAGGGAGTCCAGGCTATGGATTCCTGCACTGTTTATCGAAGCTGCATGGCCAAGAAACGCCAACCGTGATCCGGCCAGATCTTTATGAAGCTCAGTTCGGTCAATGAATTGATCTATTCCCAATATCATACCACTGGTTTTTACTGAAAGTAGTTTGTACGAATTTACTGTAAATCATTAAACACTGCTGCAAAGAATATCAATGGTTTTTCATATCTCATAAAAAAAACATAGGTTTGATCCTTATATTTTCTAATTAAACCTGACTCGTCATGAAAAGAGCATTGATCAGTTTTGCATGTTTGCTTGTGTTATCAAACGCCTGGGCACAGAATACTCCCATTATCAGGGCCAACTACCAGCTTGCCGGAAGATTCTCCCCAAAGAAAATAAATAAAATGGTATTCAGCACCAGGGTGGATGCCCACTGGCTAAAACTCAGCAACCGCTTCTGGTACACGTATGAAACCAGTGTTAACAAGACCTTTTATATTGTGGATCCGGACAGAAAAACCAAACGCCCCATTTTCGATAATGTAAAAATGGCATCTGATCTGACAAAATTAACGATGGATCCCTATGATGATAAACACCTGCCCATTACCAGGATCAAATTTATCGATAATGAAACGGCCATTCGATTTGAAGTAGAAAGTTCCCAGGAAGAAGAAGCAGATACTACAAAGGCCAAAGAAAAAGTCAAAAAGGGAGATAAAAAAGGCAAAAAAATGAAAAAGTTCTTTTTCAGATATGACCTGAACACAGGGGCTCTTACGGTGCTTGAGGATTATGAAAAACCCAAAGACCGGCCGCGCTGGGCCTCAATTTCACCTGATGGAAAAACCATCATCTTTGCCAAAGCATACAATTTGTATTGGATGGACGAAGAGAACTATAAAAAAGCCCTTGAGGATGAAGAAGACTCAACCATTGTGGAACATCAGTTCACCACAGATGGCGTTGAATATTACAGTTATGGTGGTTCCGGTCGTGGGGAAACCAATGTTGATAAGGAAAAAAATAAAGACAAGCGCAAGTCAGCCAACATAATATGGTCCCCTGACTCAGGCAAATTTGCCACCACCCGTTCCGATTCCAGAGAAGTTAAGGACCTATGGGTAATTAACTCCATTGCCAAACCACGTCCCACACTGGAAACCTACAAATATCAAATGCCCGGTGAAAAGGAAGGACCCCGGGTTGAATTACTTGTTTTTGACATGGGCACCAAAGAAAAGCTGGTTGTCCAGGCCGGCCGGTTTACGGATCAAACAATCAGAATTAACGGGGCCTCCCGGAAAGCAAACCAGCGGGATGATGATTATGTTGCCCGCACCTGGTTGTCGGCATCACCGGACAAACTGTATTTTACACGTACAAGCAGGGATCTCAAGCGTATTGATTTCTGTGTAGCCGATAACAACACAGGGGAAGTCACCACCCTCATTGAGGAACGCCTGAACACCTATGTTGAAACACGGCCTCCCGGAATGATCAATGATGGAGAAGAGATCATTCATTGGTCTGAACGGGACGGCTGGGCTCATTTTTACCTTTATGACGGTATGGGCAAGTTAAAGAACCAGGTAACCGGCGGGCCTTTCCATTGTGAGAGAATTGTGAGGGTGGATGAAAAAAACCGCGTGCTATACTTTACGGCCAATGCACATGAAAATAATGAAGACCCATACTATCTCCATCTTTACAGGGTTAACTTTGACGGGTCCGGTTTAAAATTACTGAACAGGGGTAATTTCAACCACTCGATAAGCATGAACGACGGGAACAGCTATTTTGTAAATAATTATTCCCGCGTGAACACCATTCCAAAATCTGATCTCAGGGATAATCAGGGCAACAAGCTCATGGACCTTGAAACCAGCGACCTGAGCCTCCTTTTTGAGGCCGGTTATAGTTTCCCGGAACCTTTTAAGATAAAAGCCGATGATGGGCTCACCGATCTGTATGGTGTCATGTACAAGCCGTTTGATTTTGACTCAACCAAAAAATATCCCATTATCGCCTATGTTTATCCGGGGCCACAAACCGAATCCGTAAACAAATCATTCTCTTCAAGGATGGACCGCACAGATCGTCTGGCCCAATTTGGATTTGTTGTTATTACGGTTGGGAACAGGGGTGGCCATCCCAGCCGTTCGAAATGGTACCATAATTATGGCTATGGAAACCTGAGGGATTACGGACTTGCCGATAAGAAGGTCACCATCGAACAATTAGCTGACAGGCATCCATTTGTAGATATTGACAAGGTCGGAATCTTTGGTCACTCGGGAGGTGGATTTATGTCCACGGCAGCAATGCTGGTCTACCCTGATTTCTTTAAAGTCGCAGTGTCATCTTCAGGAAACCATGAAAATAACATTTACAACCGGTGGTGGAGTGAACAGCACCATGGCGTTAAGGAGGTTATGGGTAAGGATAGTACCATCACTTTTAAGTATGACATTGATAAGAATTCGGATATCGCTAAAAATCTTAAGGGACGGTTGCTGATCTGCACCGGGGATATTGATAACAATGTGCATCCGGCCAATACCATTACACTTGCAAATGCCCTGATCAAAGCCAATAAGCGATTCGATTTCTTTATTTTCCCCGGCCAGCGACATGGTTATGGAAATATGAATGAATATTTCTTTTGGCTGCGGGGGGATTATTTCTGCAGGTACCTGATTGGCGATTTTGTGAATAATGTAGATATTATTGAAATGACCAGGGAAATGGAGATGCGGTGATTCATAATTCCATTTCAGCCGTGTCCGTATAAATATAAAACACAATCAGAGCTGGAGGTTTCATCCCTGACTTGATCAGGGATCCAGTTGACTGCCAGCTAAACATCCTGGATTAGCTTCGCTGAGCTCGTCACTCCGTTTCTCGGTTCCCTCGTTCGAGGGAATGACACTAAAATGGTATCCATTTTTGGACACCCTCATACTTTAGAGTCCTCTTTATTAATGTACTCCTTATCGCCTACTGAGGTGTAAGTTTAAAATCCTGAGTTGTTGCATTCCCCCTGGTAATAGTAATGTCAGGGAAAGTTACGGTATCAAAATTTTCCCTGGTGGCAAAAATGGTGTAGATGCCTTCAGGAATGCCTATGATGGCATACTTCCCAAGAGTATCAGCAATTGTAGTTGCATATACCGTATCGGTCTCCAGCCATACTTCAGCACTTTTAACCACAGCATTGGCCGTATCAGTTACCGATCCGACTACCCGGCCAGCAGTTGTATTGTTTACGGCACGAATCACCGGCTTAAAATTGAAGCCCTTAATACCGGCCGGGGTGTGGATATTGCCTTTCAATACAAATGACTTACTTACATCAATATCCAGCAGGAGTTCAGCCGACAAACCACCCTCAACCACAACAGCAGGATGGATAAACACCTTAATGCCGGTTTGGGAACCACTGGGCACTTTCATGTCAAACATCCCATGATCTATGAGACTGATGGAGGCTTTATCTACATATAAACGCACCAGGTCGTATTCACCGGCAGGGACCTCCGCTTCCACCAAACCTGCAGTAATGCCATTACGCAGATCCATAAGATCCACTTCAATGGTATCTTCCATTATTGTTAAAAAGGGATGACCTCCATCATTATCCTTCTTTCTAACTTCAATCTTGATTATGGTAACCGTTGCCGATTCCACAAGGTCGATATCAAACGGAGCATCAGTAAGAGATACAAAAAGTTTCCCGGTACCATTATAGTCCAGGTTTTTCTGGCATCCAAAGAACATAAACGAAATGAGCCCAATTACGATTATCAATGTTCCAAAGATTTTTTTCATGACTTTTATATTTTCAGGTTTTACACAACTTAAAAACGAAATTAAGTAAATTTTGTTTCATCAGTCGAAGCAATTTAATTAATCCTCGTATATATTACATGAAACAACAGCCCGGCGGCACCAAAAATTGTTTCCTATCTTTGCCTTCATTAATTCGTCATTTCGTCTATGAAAAACCTGATCCGGAAAAATAAATTTTTCATATATCCGGCCCTGCTTATTTTTATAGTATGGGTTTTTCTCATATCATTTTTCCCAAAAGCCGGTCTGCATATCTCTATTAACCAGACTCACAATCCCGTGCCGGATCTTTTTTTTAAATACATTACCTACCTGGGAGACGGCTGGGTAGTGCTGGCATTCACCCTGGTGCTGCTTTTCGTAAAGTACAGGTATGTTTTCATTTTCCTGATAAGCAATATGTTTATCACCATAGTGATACAGGTTTCCAAAAAGATGATCTTTCCCGGTTATCTGCGCCCAAAAGCCTTTTTTGAAGGTTTGTATGATTTGTATCTGGTTCCAGGAGTGGATGTTCACTCCCAATACAGTTTTCCTTCCGGTCATTCAGCCACAGCATTGGGCCTGTTTACTTTACTGGCCATTATCATGCCGAACCGGTGGTTGAAGTTGCTCTGGGTTGTATTGGGTTCAACCACTGCTTTTTCCAGGGTTTACCTTTCGCAACACTTTCTTGTGGATATACTGGCTGGATCAATCATCGGACTGGTAATCACTTTTCTAAGCTTCCATTATTTTAATAAATTTGTGCCTGACAAACTTGAAGGATCCCTGAAGTCACTCACTCAAAGAAGGCAGGCTAATGATCGCAAATAAAGACCGGCTATACCCCATTGTCATTGTCATAGCAGCCGCCATCCTGTATATACCCTTTCTGGGAGGGGTACATCTTTTCGACTGGGATGAGATCAATTTTGCTGAATCGGCCCGGGAAATGATCGCCACGGGAGACTACCTGACGGTGCAGATCAATTATTTCCCGTTCTGGGAGAAGCCCCCCCTGTTCATTTGGATGCAGGTACTATCGATGAAGGTTTTCGGAATCAATGAATTTGCTGCCAGGTTCCCAAATGCCATAGGGGGAATGGTTACACTACTTGTGTTATACTATACGGGCAAAAACTTATATAACCGGGAATTCGGACTGATGTGGGCACTGGTTTACGCAGGTTCCATCCTCCCCCACCTGTATTTCAAGTCCGGGATCATCGATCCCTGGTTTAACCTCTTTATCTTCCTTGGAATTTATTTTATGATCCGGTATACCGGTATATCTGAAAACAATGGCAAACACAGGCATACCGTTCTTTCCGCAGCCTTCATAGGACTGGCCATACTTACCAAAGGACCTGTAGCGCTCCTGATCTTCGGACTTGTGTGCCTGGTCTGGGTTGTTATCTCACGCCGTTGGCAGACTGTACTTAATCTCAAATTCCTGGGGTTGTACCTGCTCATCCTGACCCTTGTTGGAGGATTCTGGTTTTTTCTCCAGATCATTAACGGGGAGGCGTATGTGATCAGAGATTTTATAGAGTACCAGATCCGGCTGTTTACACAGGAAGATGCCGGTCATGGCGGATTTTTGTTGTATCATTTTGTGGTTTTATTCGCCGGTGTTTTTCCGGCCTCGGTTTTTGCCTTACCGGCGTTCCGAATGATCAGGGATGAGCCCTCTCCCGCCGGAGACTTCAGGATCTGGATGCACATTACTTTCTGGGTTGTGTTGATCCTCTTCACAATTGTCAACACTAAAATTGTCCATTACTCATCCATGTGTTATTTCCCACTCAGCTTTTTAGGCAGCTTTGTTATTTACAGGATCATCAATAAAGAACAGGGTTTTCCGAAGTGGTTAAAAGTAATT
>CAYOFK010000003.1:14661-38971 GCA_964403185.1 uncultured Rikenellaceae bacterium
TATTTACAGGATCATCAATAAAGAACAGGGTTTTCCGAAGTGGTTAAAAGTAATTTTGACCCTGATGGCGGCCATCATCGGACTCTTGCCATTGATGGTTCAGCTTTTCATAAAATTTAAGGATCGCATCATAGAATCGGGAATGATCAGGGATGAATTCGCCATTGGAAATATGAAGGCCGATGTGTATTGGAGTGGTTTTGAATTTATCATTGGATTGGTTCTTATATCCGGTGTAGCCGGGGCCCTGTGGTTTGTTAAAAAGAACCTGCGCCGGCAGATCGTGCTCATTTTTGTTTCAAGCCTGTTGTTTGTGACTCTGACCCTGCTCTTCATCCTGCCAAAAGTGGAGGCTTACTCTCAAAATGCAGCGCTGGAGTTTTTTGAAAGCATCTCCGGCGAAGACTGTTATGTTGACACCTGGGGATACAAAAGTTATGCCCACTTGTTTTATTCAAAAAAGCCACCTCCCGGACCGGGAAGGACAGACCGGAAGGAATTACTTCTGACCGGACCCATAGACAAAAAGGTTTATTTCTCTGTGAAAAATTACCGGGCTGAAGAATTTCAAAGCACATATCCATTGTTCACACGGTTGTATGAAAAGAATGGATTTGTTTTCTTTGCCAGAGAATCACCAGAAACAGTCATGGAGAAAAACTGATGATAAACGGAAAAAAAATTATTGTAGTGCTTCCTGCCTACAATGCAGAGTCGACACTTGAGCAAACTTACAATGAGATCCCCTTTGACATTGTAGATGAAGTGCTGCTTGTAGATGACCTGAGCAGCGACCAGACTGTTAAAGTTGCTGCTGATCTGGGAATCAGGAACATCATCCGGCATGACGTAAACACCGGCTATGGCGGGAATCAGAAGTCATGCTACAACAAGGCCCTGGAGCTTGGCGGAGAGATTGTTGTTATGCTGCATCCCGATTACCAGTACACCCCCAAACTCATTCATTCCATGTGCTACCTGATTGCCAATGGGGTTTATGAAGTGGTCATCGGATCACGCATCCTTGGTAAGGGCGCTCTGAAAGGCGGCATGCCCATTTATAAATACATTGCCAACCGGTTTCTGACATTGTTCCAGAATCTGTTTATGAACCAGAAGCTGTCGGAATACCATACCGGCTTCCGGGCATTCTCGGAAAGGGTCCTTAACAGCATCCCCTATAACAACAACTCTGACGATTTTGTGTTTGACAATCAAATGATGGCACAAATCTTTTATGCGGGTTTTGAAGTGGCAGAGATCACCTGTCCGACAAAATATTTTGACGCTGCTTCATCAATTAATTTAAGAAGGAGCATAAAATACGGCCTCGGGGTTCTTGCCGTTTCCCTTTCCTACATGTGTCAGAAAATACGACTGGGTCATTTCAGTATCTATAAAGGCATTCTTAAAAATCAATCAAAACCATGAAATATATATATCTATTAACATTATTTTTCTTCACCCTGGGTTCATGTTCTTCCATTAAAGTAAGGCATAAGCGGGAAAAAAATGTGGATTTCGGGCAGTTCAGAACGTTCAGCATCTACCCATGGGACCCGATGAATGCTGCATTGGTCAGCAGTCCCGACCAGGAGATCATCATTGATCTGATCTCTCTGGAGATGCAGGACCGTGGCTATAAAAAATTAGAGGCTCAAGGTGATATCATCATCGATCTGTATATCATACTTGATCAGCGAAGGGCTGCAACCGCAATTACCAACTACTACAACACAGGTTACTGGGGTGGTTATCATTACAGCCCCTGGGCTTATGGATATGGTAATACAAGCTTTACAAGTTTCAACCTGACCAGGGGGACTCTCATTATCAGCATGTTCAGTCCTGAATTAAAAAAGCTGGTCTGGCAGGGTTCGGGACAGGGATTGGTCAGTGAGGACCAGCAAGTACGGGAGCGCAATCTCCCCGAAGCCATAGGGCGTATTCTTTTCAAATACCCGGTAAAGAAGAAGAAAAAATAAGAATAAGCAGAACTACTTGATCTGATCATGGATGAAGTGTATTTTTGATGAATGAGTCCGGGAGAAGAAACATGCATTATCATTTAGTTACATTGGGATGTCAGATGAACAGATCTGACAGCGAACGTGTCAGGACCGTCCTTGAAAGCATTGGTTTTGAATGGACAGACTTTGAGGAGCAGGCTTCATTGATTGGCATTCTTGCATGCTCAGTCCGGCAAAAGGCCATTGACAAAGTGTATTCAAGGATCCATCAATGGAACAAGAATAAAAACAAAAAAAACCTGTTAACTTTCGTTTCCGGATGCCTTCTTCCGGCTGACAAAATAAAGTTCCTGAAATTATTTGATCTCGTTTTCACTATGGACGAACTTCCTGATGTGCCGGATATGATCCGTCAGTATGGGGTGGTCTCGCCCCTTTCGCTGGAAACACCATCCGATAAACAACTAAAACCACTTCCGGCAAGATCAACTTCAGGGGACGATCCATTTCCGGGTTTGCTTGAGTTACTGCAAAAAAAGGATTCCGTCAGAATAGATACAGGAACCATGGATGCAGGTATGGAGGAAGCAAAACGCAATGTAATGGACGGCTTCTGGCATATCAAACCGCATTACACATCCAGCTTTGAAGCCTTTATTCCCATTCAGAATGGTTGCGATAAATTCTGTACTTTCTGTGCCGTACCCTATACGCGGGGACGGGAAGTATCCCGGCCGGCCTGGGAGATACTGGGAGAACTTAAAGACCTGGTGGAGAAAGGATACAGATCCATTACACTCCTGGGCCAGAATGTAAATTCTTATGGTCTGGACAGGAGCGGAAATGAACTTTCTTTTCCGGAATTACTGAAGGAAATCGGTAAGTTCGGCCAAACCAGCCCTAAAAGATTCTGGGTGTACTTTACCTCCCCGCACCCCAGGGACATGACTGAAGACGTCATTGACACGATCGCAAAATACGATTGCCTGGCAAAACAACTGCACTTACCGTTGCAGTCGGGCGATGACAAGATCCTTGAAAAAATGAACCGGCAACATTCGGTTGAAAAGTACAGAAAGATCATTCATTATATCCGGAAAAAGCTTCCACAGGCCACCCTGTTCACAGACATCATCGTTGGATTTGCAGGAGAAACAGATGCCCGGTTCGAAAATACAAGGAGGGTTATGCAGGAGTTTAAGTACAATATGGCCTACATTGCTATTTATTCCCCACGACCCGGAGCCGTTAGCGCCAGGTGGCAGGATGATGTGCCTCATAGAATTAAAAAGCAACGCCTTCATATACTGACTGCGGACCTTGAAAAAACCTCAGGAGTTTATACAAATAAGATGGTAGGTAAAACCCATACAGTCCTGGTTACGGGTCAGGACCGAAAGCAAAAATATCTTAGTGGTATGACAGAGGGGCGTATCAATGTACGCATTCAATCGAATGATACATCCCTGATTGGATCATTTGTTATTGTAAAAATCACTTCCGCAACCGATTTTTCTGCTGAAGGTAAAATGACTGCCATTGAAAAACCGAAGGAGGTGGTTTCGTGAATAAAAAGATTGGTTTTAAAACACTTGGCTGCAGGTTGAACCAGTTTGAAACAGACGCCATTGCCTCACAGTTTTATAGAAATGGCTATGAGATCGTTGATTTTAATAAGAAAGCTGATGTGTATGTAATAAACACCTGTACAGTCACCAGTCAGAGTGATCATAAATCCAGGAATGCGATAAGCCAGGCCATTCGGAATAAGGAAGGAGCCCTGATTGTGGTGGCCGGATGTATGGCAAACAACCATAGAGAAGACCTTGAAAAAGAACAGCATATAAGTTATGTTGTTGAGAATGATAAGAAAAGTGGGGTGTTTAACCTGGTTGACAGCCACATTAAGGGAGAGATAGTACATGCCGGAAGTCTGAAAGATGACGTCTTTGGGTACGGACTCACGAAGCATGGTTTTCACACCCGTGCCATGATTAAGATACAGGATGGTTGCGACAACTTCTGCAGTTTCTGTATCGTACCAAAAGTCCGCGGCAGGGCGGTGAGCAGGCCTTCCGGAGAAATTCTCCAAAATATATCCGGAGCTGCAGATGCCGGTTTTAAGGAAATGGTTCTTACCGGTGTGAATATAGGCAGGTATCGTTCAGACGGACTGACATTTGAAAACCTTGTTGAAAAGATCCTTGAGCTGCCGGGAGACTTCAGGATCCGGATCTCCTCCATGGAACCGGACGGCTTCTCCGAACGGTTTTTTAATCTTTTCTCGCATCCAAAACTTACCCCCCACCTTCATTTATGCCTGCAATCAGGGTCCGGGAAGATCCTCCTGAAAATGAAACGGATGTACACTGTTGAAAGTTTTGTGGCCATGACACGCATACTGAGAAATAAATATCCTGATTTTAATCTGACTACGGATGTCATTGTTGGTTTCCCGGGAGAAACACCGGAGGATTTCCGGGAAACATGCGGAATTGTAAATGACATCGGATTCAGCCACATCCATACCTTTAAATACTCTGTCAGACAGGGGACCAAAGCCGCAAGGCTGGATGATCAAATACCCGCAACGGTTAAAAACGAACGCAGCGAGATCATCCGCAACATGTCACTTGAAAGCAGGAAGGCCTATTTCAACAGAATGCTCTCAAAAGAACAGGAAGTGCTCATTGAAAAACCTAAAAAGGGATGGTCGCACGGCTACGGCCAGCACTATATTCCCATTAGACTTGAAGAAAAGATGCCTGTCAACTCCTTTGCTAAAGTTAGACTTACCGGGATCATTGCAGGACCGGAACCTGAAATGCAGGGTGTGCTGGTATGATTAGGGGGCGAGGATGCTAAACTGTTACCTGGATGAACATTAGCCGCGTATCTGCAGAGGAGTTGTCTCAAAAGCGATTGCATCTGTTATTTACTAAGTGGTGAACTTAATCGCCAGGGGGTTCTCCAGGAGCAATGCTCCGAAATGTGACAGCTTCGATTCACTGCACCCCTGACCAGGGAGGGTGGTTGGGGTTGGTATGATTATGTAAATCGCCCGGTTTTCTTTCGACACTGCCAGCCCGCCTGCCCTGCAACATGGTGCCGGATTGCCCAATTCACCATTGCTTAGCGGTCAAAAAAAGAGAGTGATTATTGTGAATTTTATTTATCTTCATTGAATTTTTAAATGATGATTTTCCCGATCCGATAAATCATCCGGTAAACCGTCTTTAAAAAAGAAGTCATCATCGTTCACCACCTTGTTCATGCGTATTAGAAAAATCGGGAATGCTTGCATCACTGGAAGTTTTATTTTCTTACTTTCAGTCCTTGTCCAAAAAGCAACAATTGCTCAAGACCCTGTACAACCGGTTCTCAGAAGCGGCCGGCTGACAAGTTCGTTTACATTAGATGGTTTGCTATTTGAATCTGACTGGATGACAGCAGACTCCATCGTTGCCTTTACAATGGTGGAGCCCGGACTGGATGTTCCTCCCACATATCAGACCACTGTAAAAGTGCTCGCCGACCAGAAGTATCTTTATATCGGGCTTGTTTGTTATGATTCAGAACCGGGGAAAATTGTTTCCTTCTCAAAAGCCAGGGACGCCGACCTTGGAAATGAGGATAATATTAAGATTGTTCTGGACCCCTACTTTGATGGCAGAAATGGATTTATTTTTTCGGTGAACCCCTTCGGTGCCCGTTACGATGCGATTATTTCAGCAAATGGAGAACGTGAAAATATGAACTGGGATGGTGTGTGGGATGCCAGGACCTGCATCGGCTCAAATTTCTGGAGTGTTGAAATAATGATCCCTGTTAGCTCACTTACCTATAAACGGGGATCTGTCATCTGGGGTTTTAATGCAGAGCGCAGAATTCAACGCCATCTGGAAGTGAGTCGCTGGACGGCCATCAACAGAAACTACACAATCGGACAAACCATTCATTCCGGAGCCTTGTCTGCTCTTCCTGATTTTAATATTGGAATAGGAATGATACCGCAGGTGTCTTTAACCGGGAAAGCATCGCACAAAGCCGGATTACCCGCCGGTTATGCCCTGGAGCCCAGTCTTGATGTCATACAAAAGATCACTCCGGACATCACCGCCCAGCTGACTGTAAATACCGATTTTGCTGAAACAGAAGTGGACTCAAGGAGAACCAACCTGACCCGGTTTCCACTTTTGTTTCCTGAAAAAAGACAGTTCTTTCTGGAGGGCGCTGATATTTATGACTTCGGATTGGGACTTGGTCGCAGCTTTGTTCCTTTTTTCAGCAGAAGGATCGGATTATACAAAGGTAATGAGATACCCGTGCGCTGGGGAGGGAAGATAAACGGAAAAGTGAACAGAACACATTTTGGAGGCCTGGTGAACCAGACCGCAAAAGTGGATAGTGGAGTAATTTCGGATAACACCGCACGGGGCGAACTGGTACCACAAACCACCATGGGATTGGTCCGCCTGAAACGGAACATATTAAGAGAATCCTCTTTTGGAATGATCACAACCCTGGGCGATCCATCCGGCCTTAAAAATAGTTTTGCCACAGGAGTGGACTTCACATACCAGACCTCAACATTCCGGGGGAATAAGAATTTTATGGCAGGTATTTGGGGTTTCTATAACGACCGGGAGGGGCTCAGTGGAGACAAATCTGCATTTGGTATCAAAATTGATTATCCCAATGACCTTTGGGATATTTCTTTTACATATAACCGGTTTGGAGATGGCTTTAAACCATCCCTTTCCTTCCTGAGCAGAAATGGTGTGAATTACTTTCGTGCCGGAGCCAATTATATGCCCCGCCCTGAAAATGGCATCATCAGGCAACACATCATGCAGTCCTCCATAAGCCTGTATACCGACCTGGATCATCAGTGGGAAAGTTATGATATTTTTACCGCTCCTGTTCATTTCCTTCTGGAAAGCGGGGATCGTTTTGAATTCAATATCAGACCACAGGGCGAGAACCTGAAAGAGCCCTTTGAAATTGCAGAAGGCGTGATTATTGATTCCGCTGCGTACCACTGGATGAGGTACAGGCTGGAAGTGGAAACCGCCAGCAAAAGAACCATCAATGGCATGGCAACATGGTGGTTTGGCGGGTTCTATGGAGGCAGCCTGCATCAAATACAACTGCAGCTAAACTGGCGGCCAATATCGACACTCATCCTGGAAGTCAGTTACGAAAAGAACATGGGCAAACTGCCCTTTGGCACTTTTGTAAAAGAGTTGATTGCCACCCGCCTTTTAGTAAACATGACTTCCAACTTAAATTTCAGCACCTATATACAATACGACAATGAATCCAGATCGGTTGGCTCCTACTCCCGATTTCGATGGACTTTTGCCCCCCGTGGAGATCTGTTTATTGTATATAAACATAACATTAACAACGACATCACCAACCGGTTGCTCTTTGACTCCAACCAGATCATTATTAAACTGAGTTACGGAATCGCAATGTAACTTATTGAATCCTGTTCTGAAGGCAGGATTGGGAATTACTAAATTGTTAAACTGTTTCACTGATTTGTATTATGAACAAACCAGGACATTATGTATCAATAGCAACTCCGTCTGAGGGTATGTTTAAGGAAAAGGGCAGCAAGTTTATTGCTTTTGCTTATCCTGTAAGTTCAGAGGAAGAAATAAAGTTGATTCTGAAAGAGCTGAAAAAAAAATACCACGATGCCCGGCACCATTGTTACGCCTGGAGACTGGGGCCCGATCCGGTACGAACCAGGGCAAACGATGACGGTGAGCCTTCCGGAACAGCCGGGAAACCCATTCTGGGCCGGATTGAATCATTTGATCTGAACAATATTCTCATTGTGGTCGTCCGGTATTTTGGTGGTACCCTACTGGGAACCAACGGACTGGTGAGGGCCTACCGTACGGCGGCATCAGGGGCCCTGGAAAAGGCACAATTACAAACCGTAACGATGACGGTTCAGTACCTCCTTTCCTTTCCGTACACAATGATGAACGGTGTAATGAAAATTCTGAAAGACCATTCTTTAAAGCCACTCCATCCATCCTATGATGTGCAATGTACGTTGGGGATTGAGATTCCGCAAAACAGGCTTGAAAAGGTCATTAAGCAATTGAGCACCCTGGATAATATTAAGATCGAACCTGCAGATCTGTAATGGTTTTAACACTTTCATCCGCTCCTTTTCCTGCATCACAAACTACCATTAAAAAGTTATTAACAGAATATCCTCACCACACATAAAACTGCATCGTCTTGTTTAGTTTTGTGTGTTGAAATCATACTAATAATCCATCATTTTATGAAGTTTAAAAACCTCGTTTCCATCAACGACTATTCGAAAGAAGAAATCCTGAAAATTGTGGACCTTGCCGGGGAATTTGAAGCCAACCCGCATCCGGGACTGCTTGAAAACAAAGTGATTGCAACCCTGTTTTATGAACCTTCAACCAGGACCAGGTTAAGCTTTGAAAGCGCCATAAACAAATTGGGGGGACGTATTGTTGGTTTTACAGATTCTTCCTCGTCCAGCGTTACCAAGGGAGAATCATTAAAAGATACCATTAAAACTGTCAGTAACTACTGCGATCTCATCATCATCAGGCACCCCCTGGAAGGCAGTGCACTGTACGCATCTGAGGTCGCCAGTATCCCTGTGATTAACGCCGGGGACGGCGCCAACCAGCATCCCACTCAAACCCTGCTTGATCTCTATTCCATCCGGAAAACACAGGGGACTCTTGAAGACCTGAATATATTCCTCGTGGGAGATCTGAAATACGGCAGAACCGTACATTCTTTGCTCATGGCCATGTCGTACTTTAATGCAACGTTCAACTTCATCTCACCCGATGAACTCAGGATGCCAGATGAATATAAAATCCACCTTAGGGATCTGGGCCTGAAATTTTATGAACACTCCGATTTTACCGACATCATTTCAAAAGCGGATATTTTGTATATGACACGAGTTCAACGCGAGCGGTTTTCTGATCCGATGGATTATGAAAAAGTAAAAAATATTTATGTGTTGCGGAACTATATGCTTGAAAATACCAAACCCAATATGAGGATCCTTCATCCCCTGCCCCGGGTTAATGAGATACATACAGATGTGGATGAAAATGAAAAAGCCTATTATTTCACACAGGCATTGAACGGAGTATATACCAGGCAGGCCATCATTGCTGCAATACTGGGGCTAAAATAATTAACTGAATCATGGATAAAAGAAAACAACTGAGTGTCAGCGCCATAAAAAATGGCACCGTGATTGATCACATACCGGCAAAAAACCTGTTCAAAGTCATTACGATTCTCGGACTTGAAAAGTTTGATCACAAGGTAACTTTCGGCACCAATTTCGAAAGCAAGAAATTGGGTAAAAAGGGCATCATTAAGGTCACTGACAAGTCGTTCTCAGAAGACGATGTGAACAGGATTGCACTGGTAGCACCCGAAGCAAAACTGAATATTATTAAGGATTATGAGGTTACTGAAAAATATGACCTGACTGTACCGGAGGAGATCATTGGCATTGTAAAATGTGTGAATCCCCAATGCATTACAAATCACGAGGAGGTGACCACAAAGTTCAGGGTATTTAAGAATCGCGGGGTGGCCTTGAAATGCAATTATTGTGAAAAGATCACCGACCAGGAGCAGATTGAAATACAATAGAGCCGGCCTTTTTTTCTTAACCGGCAAAACTCTGACTGGGTCTGCAAAATTGCTAAATTGATGTTTTATCAGCGTATGCGGTCGATGGAACGAATTAGTAATTCATCCTTTTGTATTCCCCTGAATGCCAGATATGTTAAGATGGCTGCAACCAAAGGCATCACCACTGTAAGGGCGAAGAACATTTCAGCGTTCAGTAATTTCTCCGATTGCCGGCTGTAGTACCAGATCAATACAAGAGATCCCACCATCAGGATGATATTGAAGATGCAAATCCGCATCTGCAATATCCTTTTCTTATAAAGGAACATGCTCACTACAACAAGCACAAGGATGCTTATCAGGATGAATGCCACGGGATACGTTTTCATCATCAGACTGCCCCCGGCAGATTGTACGCCATAGAACAGGTATTCAAGGGCATCTCCCTGAGCATCCACCAGATTTCCCAGTGGAAACAGTAAAGTTACCAGTATTGCAACTTCTGCCAGCACTAAGTATATGGACTGAATACGTTGTATCATTTATACAGCGTGGAATTACTAAAGACTAAGACGACCTGTTTCTGCGTTTCAGATACTGGTAATCCAGATAGTACAGGACTTTTATGGAAAAACTATTGATCTGATGCGCTTTTAGCGTTGCTCTTATATTATCGATATAATCTGTTCGTATTCTATTCTCATATGAGAATATGGAATTTTTCCATACAATGGATATCTGGCTTCCGGGGGCAAAGCGCCATATGTACACCACGTCGATATTAACAGTATTGAAATTGATGTCATCCGCACCGGTATATTCCAATGGTTCCAGGTAGCCATCGCCTTGCAGCAGGTAATACTTATTGAGATAATCGGCCCGCGACCAGTAATGCCGCAACCTGAGGGTCAGCCATGCTTTGTTTGAAAAAATATAACTGGAAGCCAGCATATTTGAGATGGTAGAAGTATTTCTCATGCCGAAATAGATGGAATCTTTTGCTGCATTTTTACCTACATAGCCGAGGTCGTTCTTATTACCAGACACTTTGGTTTCGAATGAAAACTGAAAGCGGTCGTTTACGCGCACGGTTGGTTCAATACCAACCTTGTAGCTGAACTGATCATAGGGAGAGTATGGTTTGCTGACATCAAAATTAAACCTGCCGTACACGTTCTTTCTGCTGTCGGTAAATAAGAACCCTTCAAAGGAGGTGGTTGGATACCTGTAGAAACTGCGTCCTTCCATTCTTGGTTCATAAAAATCATGGGTTCCGTAAGGGGTGTATTTAAGTTCAACGCGGGTCATCCAGAAGTTCAGGAAAGAGACAAAAGAATTCAGCGACAATTCAAGTTCAGAGAATGCATTCGGCTTGTACTGGCTTGAATATTGAGCCTCAAATGAATTCCTGGCTGACTGAATAATGCCTACGGGCTGGAATATGTTATAACTGATCCGTCCCCGGTGGCTCATCTCATTGCGTTGGCGTTCAAAACCCATGTCATTAGGATCAAACCGGTCGGAAATAATTTCGTTTGTATATTCCGCACGGAAGACTCCACCGGTTTTACCCATGGTCATGCTCACTCTGTACCCGAGATCCGTATCCAGTGAATCGTAATACTTTTGGGATAAGGCTGCCTGCCCGCGAATGGAGTAGATATTTGATTTATTCAGGAAATGAAAATCGGTTGATGACACATTTACCGTATAAAAATCCTCATCCTTCGGGGCATCCCTCCAGACATTGGTATTCTGCACGCTGAAATAGGAATTATAATTGAGACTCTTGTCAAAAACGATCATATTATAATTGGTAAAGGGTGCCGTTAATTCGGTTCGTTTCTCTCCGGTTTCCTTGTCCTTTATTTCAGCATACATTCCTGCCGACATTCCATTAAAAACACCTATGCCCAATCCATTCTCAGTGCGTCCTGATATTTTTGTAGCATTGATAAGCCTTGATTCAACAGGGTTGAAGATCACTTCTTCGTTAGTGCCCAAATTCCTGTAGGGCCTGTAAAAACCTGCCGGTTCAGTGCCAACCCGCCTGGAATAAAAGATGTTTCCCTTATTAAACAATTCTGTTCCTTCAGTAAAGAATGGCCGTTTCTCGTTGTATTTTACTTCAAAGGGTGACAGATTCAGAACAATATCATCCGACTGCACCTGTCCAAAGTCAGGGATCAGGGTCATGTCAAGCGTAAAACTTTCTGTGATCCCGTATTTAATATCCACGCCTCCATTAAAAGAAGTGCCCCACCTTGGTTCCTTTGAATCCTTTTCAATATATCCCGACACATAAGGTGTGATTGACAGTCGCAATGGCGGATTAATATTTTGCAAACCTTCAAGCTGGCCCAGATAGTTAAAGGAGTTACCCACCTCATTATCAACATAATTCCAGGTTGACCATTCCCGTTTTCTCCTGATCTCCCTCCAGAAATTAACGCTCCAGACCTGTGATTCCCCTTTGGGAAACCGGAGGGCAGAATAAGGGATCTTCAGTTCCGCAGTCCAGCCCTGCTGATGGATGGTCACAGCGCTTTGCCAGACCTCATCCCAATTCAAATCGGTTCCGCGCCTTCCTTCTCCGGTCCGTTTTTTGTCGGTTTTAATTCCTGAAGCAGAAACTTTAAAGGTCATGCCGTTCACTCCGTCGTTAAAAGGATTGATATCAAAAGAAAAGTGGTCTGCATTTAAGTTTCTGTCGGAATCCCGTTTTCCCATTGTGGTAAGAATGCTGTCAGGAAAAGGATCATACATAAAAGCGCCTATATAAATAGCCGTTTCATCATACACAACACGTACCTCGGTCTTATAGGCAGGACCGGCGCCGTTATATGGAGAATATTGAATAAAATCAGTGGCAATCGAAGCCTCACTCCATACCGATTCACTCAGAGTGCCGTCTATGCGCATGGCCTGTTCTGCCTTTCTGGCTTTAAAGCTCTTTTTTTCTTCAAAACCAGAAGCCTGTGCAATACAAACTACCAGGACACATGCCGTAAAAATAATTCTTATCATCTGTCAACAATATCGCTTCAAAAGAACAACATTAGACAACACATGTGCATTTAATATTCCCGTGCCGGCAGGAAAAATTAGTTTCCTCCCAAAATCAGTGGCAAGCCATTTTCTCCACTTCCAACAACAATTACTTTTGCATTTGGTGATTCGGCAAGTTTCAGGGTAGCATCAATACCTTTCTGCCTCAGGATCATGTTGGTTAAGCTTGAACTGAGAATGCGGTTATAAATGGCGATCCCTTCAGCTTCAATTTTCTTTCTTTCAGCCTCAAGCATTTCACGCTCATTAATGTATTTCATTGCCAGAGCCTCCTGCTCATGCCGAAGCTTTGATTCAATAGCTTGTTTGATGTCGGCAGGAAGGTTAATGGAACGGATCAAGAGGGCTTGCATTTCAATATTGTTTTCAGCTAAAACCTTGCTGGTTTCAGCAATAATGGTCTGTTCAACTTCATTTCTCTTGGTTGAATAGATTTCCTCGGCGGTGTATCGTCCTGTCACCTGACGTACTGTTGACCGGACTTCAGGGATCACCAGCCGGCTGATGTAATTGATACCAAATGTTTCATGCAGATAACCGATCTTATCATAAATAGGATTAAAACGAACTGTTATATCTATATTCACTGACATTCCGCTTTTATCAAGAACATCCATGGTTTCTTCACTTTTCTGTTCTTTCACATCGTATTTGAACATGCGGTTCCACGGGGCAATTACTTTAAGTCCGGTACCAATGATCTTATCTTTCTCAAAAAATCCCGAGATGGATTTGAATACCACCCCGCGCTCACCAGGCTGAAGAATAAAAAACATACGGCTGCTAAATATTAACAAAAGGATTACAACCGCAACTAAGGCAATAACTATGGTCTGTTTTTGTTTCATGATTATTATGTATTTAAATGGTCTGTTATTAAGGCGGTGCAAAATTAATCCAATTTCCCGGATTATCATTGAAAATGCAGTGAAATAATCATAAAATCCCATCCTCCAGGCTGTCATAAAAGTTGGTTGGAGCCATTCAAATTGGCGATCTTGTAAATTTTAAATAGATTTGATCCAATCCAAATCATTATTCATGACCAGATACAAGCAATCCGACCTTCTTTTAAACAGTGACGGCAGTATTTTTCATTTAAAACTAAAGCCCGGACATGTGGCCAGAAATATCATTCTGGTTGGGGATCCTGACAGGGTCGGGTTGGTATCCTCACATTTTTCATCCATTGAACTTAAAGCACAAAACCGTGAGTTTGTAACGCATACCGGAGTGTACAGGGAGATGCCTGTAAGTGTGATCTCAACAGGTATTGGAACCGATAACATTGACATTGTACTCACCGAAATTGATGCCTTATTTAATATTGATCTCATAAGCAGGGAGCTGAAATCTCAAATATGTCCGCTGAATTTTATCAGGATAGGAACATCAGGAGCCCTGCAAAAAGAGATTGAACCCGGGAGTTATTTATTCAGTTCAAAAGCCATAGGTTTTGACGGTCTTATGAATTTTTATTCCGGTATCAGGGAATTATCCGATCAGGAATTTGAAAATGCCCTGACGGATCACCTTAAATGGGATCAAAGGCTTGCCACCCCTTATGTAGTAGAAGCTTCAGAAGTTCTTGAGAGACATTTTGAAGAACCGGATATAATTAAGGGTGTGACCATTTCCTCCCCGGGATTTTATGGTCCCCAGGGCCGGAGTCTCAGAATGAAGCCCGTATTTGAAAATCTTGTTGATCTGATAGAGACTTTTCATTACAATCATCAAAAGATTACTAATTTTGAAATGGAAAGTTCGGCCATTTATGGCATGTCCAGATTGTTGGGACATCAGGCTGCCACCATATGTGCCATAATTGCTAATCGCATTACCGGCAGCTACCTGAGTGACTATGGGACTATAATGTCCGGACTCATTGAATACGCACTAAATAAACTGGTTGAATTAAGAACGTGACATTTGGAGAGCATAGATAAAATACAGTCCCTGATACAACTCCTTGACGACCCGGATTCAGAAGTATTTGAAACGGTTTCAAAAAATCTCCTGGATTATGGTCCGGATGTCATCCCTGAGCTTGAAAGGGCCTGGGAGTTTTCCATGAATGAGGCCTTTCAACAGAGGGTTGAAAACCTGATACAGGAGATTCAGAACCTGGAAACCAAAAATGCCCTGGCGGCATGGAAGGAATCGGTATCAAACAATCTGATTGATGGGGTTTTCCTGGTGTCAAAGTATCAATATCCCGATCTGTCTTTCGACCGTTTTGATCTGGAGATTGAGACTGTTTCAAAAGATGTCTGGCTGGAGCTGAACGACAATCTTACCGCTCTGGAAAAAACAAGGGTGCTGAACTACATATTTTTTGAGACCTATGGTTTCTCCGGTAATTTTTCAAACTTCTATGCTCCGCAAAATAACTTCCTGAATAATGTTGCGGAAACCCGGAAAGGCAATCCAATCAGCCTTGGCATCTTTTACTCACTGGTAGCTCAACGCCTTGACCTTCCGATATACGGGGTCAATCTTCCTAAGAATTTTATTCTGGCCTATCTGGATAAATATAAATCTCATGAGACCTATGAGCCTGACATCAATGAACACATACTTTTTTATATAAATCCTTTCCGAAAGGGTGCGGTTTTTAACCGGACTGATATTGAAAACTTTTTGCGAAGCCAGGATATGGTCCCGGACCCGGCACATCTGGCACCCTGCTCAAATCAGGACATTGTATTAAGACTGATCGGGAACCTTATCCACGCCTATGAGAAGCTGGGATATGAAGATAAAGTACACCAATACACAAACTTATTCAACCTACTTAAATAACCGAAAAATGAGTGCATCCACACCACAGGAAATTGATCTGGTAGTTCTTTTTACCCGTTTTCTTAAGTTCATTAAAAAATATTTCTGGCTTTTTGTAATTGGCCTTGTTATTGGAATGATCATTGGTTTTGTAAAGTGCAAGCTCAGTAAACCCTCTTATCGTTCCAGGATAGTGGCCACCACAAGCCACATTTCTCTCTATTTTGCAGTGGATATGATCAACATTCTTGATGATCTGATTGCTGAAAAGAATTATGACCAGATTTCTCAGAAATTGGGAATTGAAAAGAATATATCTGAACAACTAAAAAAGATTGAGGCCAAACCTATTCGAGATAATCCTGAAAAAGACCCGAACAGGTTTGAGATTGCAGTTAAGATCTTCGATAACCAGTACCTGGAAGATATTGCTGTTGGTTTGGATACTTACATCAGTTCCAATCCATATACCCGGGAACGATACGAATTATTCAAAAGTTCCACCAAAGAACTCATCCAAAAAATTGATTCTGAGATTGTTGAAATGGATGAATTTCAGAAAGAGATGTATCTTAATATGAGTGACAAACAGAACCAACCATACATCCTGGGATTGGGTGACGAATCCAGTATTCAGAGTCGACTGGTCGGCTTATATAAAGAAAAACAAGCCCTGAAATCCCGCCTCCAGTTAAACCGCCCATTCATCATCATTGAGGGTTTTACCAAGTACATTGAGCCCGCCGTTTCAGACCTTATGTATTGCCTGATTTACAGCATGATCTTTTTAGGATTGGCTTTTGTTTTTGCCGTGGCAAAGGAAATCCTGATCTTTTTGAAAAAAATCGACAGTTAGTTATACATCTGCGGAGTGCTTGAAGGCTTGGTAAGGAATACCCGGTCCTCCCTGCCGGATATCTGCAAAAGTTTCCGGCACATCACCGGGCTGGATAGCTTGCATATCCATTTTCCTGTTTTGTGCAAGAGAGAAATCATGAAATTATAAACACCTGATAAACTGGTTGTTGCTATATAAGAGTTGGTTGTTTTGGGTCATGCGTTACACAAAACAGGGGGTCGTTCGTTCTGCACGGGATCCGCACAGCCGCCGGGTGGCCTGTGACATATTAAATCAATGTCCATTCGAATTACAGGTTTTCAGGTTTTGTAATACTTTCTATACCAATCCACAAACATCCGGATCCCCTCTTTGATATTGGTGTCCGGTTTGTAGTCGAGGTCTTTAACAAGATCCCGGACATCTGCAAAAGTTTCCGGCACATCACCGGGCTGGATGGGTTGCAGGTCCATTTCTGCTTTTTTTCCGGTGGATTCTTCCACTGCGCGGATGAAGTCCAACAACTGAACAGGGTTGTTATTCCCGATGTTATATAACTTGTATGGAGCCAATGAGCCGGAAGGATCCGGCTTGTTTCCATCCCATTGGGGGTTGCCTGCCGGAGGATGATCCACCACCCGTATCAGGCCTTCAACGATATCATCAATATAGGTAAAATCCCGTTGCATCCGGCCATGATTATAGACCGTGATGACTTCTCCCTTTAATATGGCTTTTGTGAAAAGAAAAAGGGCCATATCGGGTCTGCCCCAGGGACCATAAACCGTAAAAAAACGCAGACCTGTAGTGGGAATATTATACAGGTAACTGTAGGCATGGGCCATAAGCTCATTACTCTTTTTGCTGGCTGCATACAGGCTGATGGGGTGATCTACATTGTCATGAACAGAAAAGGGCATGTTTGTATTTAAGCCATAAACACTGGAACTGCTTGCATAAACAAGGTGGCGTATATGGTGATGCCTGCATGCTTCCAGGATGTTCAGGAAACCAACCATATTACTCTGCATGTAGGAATGCGGATTTTGCAAGCTATAGCGGACCCCTGCCTGTGCAGCCAGGTTTACGACTGTTGTAAATGCCTGTTCACGAAAGACATCGTCAAGCAGATCCCCGCTGGTGAGATCGCCTTTCATAAAACCAAATCCCGGAAAGGTTGCACTGTGTACCAGAATTCCTTCTTTAACGTCCTGTTGCCGGATCCCGAGTTCAAGAAGACGGTTTGTTTTTAAGGTGGGGTCGTAATAATCATTTATATTATCATATCCGACCACCTCAATTCCATTCAGAAGCAGTTTTCTGGTCAGGTGGTACCCAATGAATCCTGCGGCACCAGTAACAAAAATTTTTTGTTTCATGACGTCATTTGTCTGTACCCGGCTTTAGTTCCTGCTGTTGTCTATAAGTTCCTGACAAATATACTCTGCAGTTTCACCATCCCCATAAAAAGCAGGATAAAAATGATCCTTTTTTGCTAATAATTGTATGTATCCGTTTATTATTTGATTTTTATCAGCATCCGCAAGGATGCAGGTCTTGTTTTGAACAAGCTCCACCCATTCGGTTTCACTCCGGAATACCAGACATGGTTTTTCAAAAAAATGTGATTCCTTTTGCACTCCGCCGGAATCGGTCATGATCAGTTTCGAATTCTTTTCAAGCAGGGTCATTTCCAGAAAGGAAACCGGTGGCAGGATTTTCAATCCGCTACACGCTTTAATTCTTTGATTCAACCCAGGTGACACATGATTATAGATGGCTTTTTTTGTTCTTGGATGCAGAGGCAACACAATTTCTATTTCCTGATCCTCAATAATTTGCAAAAGCGCCTCCAATATATTTTCAAGTCTATCCGGATTATCGGTATTGTTTTCCCTATGTATTGTGGCAAGGCAATAATTATCAGGATCAATAGTGTGATCCCTGAAAAATCCTTTCTTTTTCTCAGACAGGCTGCCAAAAAAGCTTGAGTTATCATACATGATGTCTCCTGAATGGTAGATTTTCGGATGATCGGCTGAGTATGGCGGGCTTTGCCCAGGATTAAATCCCTCCCTGATCAGGTTATTAAATCCTGCATCTGTGGGAGAAAATAACAATGTAGAAATATGATCTGTAACGATCCTGTTAATCTCTTCCGGCATGGATCTGTTAAACGACCGTAACCCGGCCTCAATATGGACAACCGGGATGTTGCATTTGGCTGTTGCAAGGGCGGCTGCCATAGTTGAGTTGGTATCCCCGTAAACAATGACCCAGTCTGGTTTACCGGCCTTAAGAAGTTCTTCCATTCCAGTCATGATCCGGGCAATTTGCCGGCTGTGACCCGAAGAGCCCACATGAAGGTTGACCTGTGGTTGGGGCACTTCAAGTTCTTTGAAAAAAACAGCAGATAATCCGCGGTCGTAATGCTGCCCTGTATGTATGAGTACCTCTGCAAGCAGATGACTAAAATGGTTACGGATAGCACGGCTGATGGCTGAAGCTTTTATGATCTGCGGCCGGGCTCCGACAACATTAAAAACCTTGATCATATATACATATTCTCAGCGTATTCAATTTAAAAAACAACACACCGGTTACTTGGCATAATTTACTGCCCGGGTTTCTCTGATCACTGTTATTTTAACCTGGCCGGGATAGGTCATTTCGTCCTGGATTTTCTTTGCAATTTCAACCGACAGGTTTTCTGCGTCCTGGTCTGACACTTTATCTGACCCCACGATAACACGCAGTTCGCGGCCCGCTTGTATGGCATAGGTTTTCAACACGCCGGGTTGTGATAAGGCAAGAGCTTCCAGATCTTTGAGACGTTTTATATAGGATTCCACTACCTCACGGCGGGCTCCGGGTCTTGCGCCGGATATGGCATCACAGACCTGGACAACGGGACCCAGGAGTGTAGTCATCTCCACCTCATCATGGTGGGCTCCGATGGCATTACAAATATCCGGTTTCTCTTTGAATTTCTCTGCGATTTTCATACCAAGGATGGCATGTGGCAATTCCGGTTCATCATCAGGCACCTTCCCAATATCGTGAAGCAGGCCGGCCCGTTTAGCAGCTTTCGGGTTCAAATCAAGTTCGGCAGCCATTATTGCCGACAAATTAGCCACCTCTCTGGAATGCTGCAGAAGATTCTGGCCATAAGACGAGCGGTACTTCATTTTACCAACCAGACGGATCAGCTCAGGATGCAAGCCATGGATGCCCAGGTCTATAGCCGTACGTCTTCCGACTTCAACGATTTCCTCTTCAATTTGCTTATTGGTTTTTTCCACCACTTCCTCAATACGGGCGGGATGTATGCGTCCATCGGTGATCAGTTGGTGCAAAGCCAGCCGGGCTGTTTCCCTGCGAACCGGATCAAAAGCGGATAAAATAATGGCCTCAGGAGTATCATCCACAATGATTTCGACTCCGGTTGCTGCTTCAAGAGCACGGATATTTCTACCCTCCCGTCCTATGATCCGTCCCTTAATTTCATCAGATTCTATATGAAAAACAGTCACTGCATTTTCTATGGCCGTTTCAGTCGCCACCCTTTGAATGGTATGTAATACTGCTCTTTTGGCCTGTTTGTTAGCAGTCATTTTTGCTTCATCCATGATCTCATTTATATAAGACATGGCTTCAGTTTTTGCTTCTTCTTTCAGAGAATTGATCAGTTGTTGTTTGGCATCTCCGGCTGAAAGTGCGGACACAGTCTCGAGCTGCTCAACTTTTTGTTTATGCAGTTTCATCAGGTCCTCATCTTTTTTATCAAGAACTTCAAGTTGCCTGGTAAGATTTGCTTTAATAGCATCCATATCCTGTTTTTCCCGCTGGTTTTCTTCGATCTTCCGGGACAGGATAATTTCTTTTTGATTGAATTTATTCTCTGCCTGGATGAGTCTGTTATTTTTTTCATTGATCATTTTTTCATGCTCTGTTTTAAGCTGAAAAAACTTCTCTTTCGCCTGCAATATTTTATCTTTTTTAATAACCTCCGCCTCTGCTTCAGCTTCAGAAATAATCTTCCGGCTCTTGTTCCTGAAAATTACCTGAATGATCAGAAAGGTCAAGCCACTTCCAAGCAATACTCCTGTTCCACCATAAATTATTGGTCCTAAGGCAATTCCCGACTGCAGTATGATCAGTGTTGTATACATTATTTTTATGTTTATTGAATAAAAAACCCGCATTAACTTCTGTAATGTTTAATAAAACCCCATTCTGATATGGGAGGAGCCACCAATTTATCTTTGAGATCCAATGTCTATAATTAAATAGAACCCGAAGGTTTTGGCCTGTCATCCACAGATTGAGTTAAACTCCAATTGTAGAAAGTGTTGAGTTTCAAAAAAGAATTACAGAAATAATGCGGGCAAAATCTTTATATGTAAAAGAACGCTATTACTCTCTTTCCAGGTATTCCTCCAAATCGTTGTTAATTTTTTTTACTTCCTCCAACAGCGGAGAAACATCTGTTTGATTTTCACAATCAATTACTTTAACTACATATTGGAGGGCTGCCATGGCTAAAAAATCCTGAACATCTTTATCAGTATACTTTTGTTTATACTGCAATATTCGTTCATTTATCAGTTTTGCAGCTCTTCGTATCTTCTCTTCATCTGTTCTGCCAATTTTCAATGGATAATACCTGTCCGCCACGTTTACCCTGATTGTCAATTTGTCCTCCATACCCACTGAGCCGTTATTTATTCAACAGAGCAATACATTTGTCAATCTCCCGCACTATTTTAGTCACCTTCATTTTTGCTTCAATGGAATCCTCACTTGATGCCACAAAGGCTTTTGAAAGGTTTAAACTCCTATTTTTAGTTTCTAATTCATTCAGCATTTCATCCTTTGTGACCAACATTCCTTTCAACAGCTGATTTTCATTTTTTAATGTCTGATTTCCCTCCTTTGATGTTTCGTATAACGAAATAATTGTCTGAAGTTTACCCTTTATACTATCTATGATCTCATCTGTTTCAGCCACAGGATAATTATTTAATACAAAGTTAACATTGTCACAGATATTTCAAAAAAATAGACCTCATATTTTCCCGGGAACAAATAATAATTTTAGCTTTACGCTTTCATTTTTTAAGACAAAATTAACGATTAAGATTGTATGTATTCATCAAACAGGTTCCTTATATTCCTGCTACTGGCCTTGTCCGCGAGCCATGGAGTACAATCACAGACTCTGAACTTTCCAGAGAATTACTTTACTTCTCCGGTTCCTTTCAGGATATATCTTGCAGCAAACTTTGGAGAGATCAGGCCAGATCATTTTCATTCAGGCATTGATATAAAGACCAACAGCCGGTCCGGCGAGGAATTACTGGCTGCAGCAGAAGGTTTTATCTCCCGGATCACTGTGTTGCCCGGTGGATTTGGAAAAGCCGTTTATATACAACATCCGGACGGACATACAAGTGTGTATGGGCATCTCAGCAGGTTTACGCCCAAAGTGGAAGCCTATATAAGACAGAAACAATACGAAACGGAATCTTTCAGCCAGAACCTGTTTCCTCAAGCCTCCAGGTTCATTATAAAGCAGGGTGATTTGATTGGTTATTCGGGAAATTCAGGCAGTTCAAACGGCCCCCATCTGCACTTCGAGATCAGGGAAACACACAACCAACATCCGACCAATCCATTACTGTACGGACTCCCCATTGAAGATAACATATCTCCAATAATCAGGAATATTATGATCTATCCGCTTCCTGTGGCAAATAATAAACAGGGAATCTCTGAAAAAACCGAATATGCGGTGCGCGGCGGATACGGAAATTATACCCTAAGGGAGAACCAGACAATCATGGTCCCCCCAAGGTTCGGAATTGGTATTGAAACCTATGACTTACTGAATGGTTATCCCAATAAATGCGGAGTGTATTCCATTGAATTAAAAATTGACAGCACCAGGCACTCCCTGATCCTGTTCAATGAATTTGCCTTTAATGAAACCAGATATGTCAACAGCCATATTGATTATCAGGAGCGAACAGAAAACCGGCGCAACATCCAAAAAACATTCAGTGAACCGAATAACCGGTCAAGGATATATGAAACCCTGATAAACAGAGGCTTCATTCAACCTGATGATCTTGATGAACACCGGGTTGAATTCATCATCAGGGATGCCTCCCAGAATACCTCCAGTCTGAGATTCAATTTTCAGGCGGTACCTGCCGGGAATGAGGGCGCTCCGGATGAACATAAGAAGGATTATTTAATGACCCTTCCTTATGATCAGAAGAGCAGCTATAAAACCACCGGTTTTGAAATGGCCATTCCTCCTGATGCATTTTATAATTCGGTTAATTTCAAACTCGCAATCACTCCATCCGTCAGTTCTGCGCTTTCAAGGACCTATCATGTACATGATCAAATTGTACCCATCCATAAATACATAAGCATCCGGATCAAACCTGATTCCATTCCGGCCGGAGCAGAAGGAAAACTTCTTCTTGGGGGCCTGGATGACCAGGGGAAGATATTCGCCCGCGGCGGGGAATGGAAAGAAGGTATGGTAGAATTCCTCACACGTGATTTTGGAAAGTACCTGGTGGTTATTGACACGGTTCCCCCCACCATTCATCCGGTCAATTTCCGTGCAAACCAGGACCTTTCCAGGCTTACATCCATGCGGTTTACCATTAAAGATGACTTTTCCGGAGTATCCGGATACCAGGGCTACATTGATGGAAAGTGGGCCCTGTTTGAATACGATCCGAAAAACGACCGGCTGGAATATATTTTTGATGGTAAAAGGCTTGAAAAGAATAAGCTTCATGAGCTTCGTATTGTTGTTACAGACAATAAGGAAAACATGGTGGAATACAAAACAAAATTTAAGTGGTAAGAGTGGGAGTGTTTTTTAAAGTTCTGTCGTGTAAGCCTTCCTGACAGGAATGCCTCTTTCCCTGGATACCACATGATCCTTGATTCACCGGGATTTATAACTTCTGCACTACTTAAGTATGAAACATTGAGGTATTGTTTTGATACTCCCCAGTCGATATGCGAAAAACAGTGGAAGAACCACCTGTCCTGGTGCCAGAGCCTATCTCAAGTGTGAACAGACCAAGGGAAGTTGATGGATTGATGGGTTAAGGAACCATAGAAACAATAGAAACTATAGAAACAATAGAAACTATAGAAACAATAGAAACTATTCCAGATGCTTGGTGCCGGGTGTCAGCATCTTAACTCCCAACTCAAAAACAAAAATCCAAAACTACCCTTCCCACAACGATGCAGGATATACCCCCTGCTCCACCAGTTCCCTGATCCTGCTTTCAACAACAGGGGTGTCATCCCTGTAAGTCACTCCAAACCATGATTCCCCGCTGTTAAGCACCTTCACCACTTTGCGCTGGCCTATCAGGGCCATTACCATATCAGGAATATAATATTCCTTTTGGGGTTCATGGCCATATTGTTTGAGGAAGTCAGAAAAATGCCCTTTAAGAGGGTCAAATACCCAAGGCCTGAAACCCCAAAAATTCATTGAGACTGTTTCCTCACCGCTCAGGTAAACCGGTTTTCCCAACTCATTAAGAAACCGGATCCCCTCCGGAGAGTTTTCAATATTTGTACGTTCAGTGATGTGTACCAGAGTGTGTTCCTCAGAAACCCGGCATACACCACGCGAGACCTTTCCGTGTTCAGATAAGGTTTTATCCAATCTGAAACCTACCATAGCCATTTCCTCCTTAACTTTTTCACCCATGAGGAATTCCGTCATAACCTGAAAGGAATGCCTTCCATAAAAATCATCTGCATTGATCACGGCAAAAGGTTCGCTTACAGCTTCTCTGGCTGCAAGGACGGCATGTGCAGTCCCCCATGGTTTCCTGCGATCATGGTTATAGGATATCCCCTGAGGCACCTTGTCAATATCCTGGAATACATAATCTGCCTCCACTTTGCCCCTGAGCTTATTGATGAAAAG
>CAYOFK010000004.1:0-38114 GCA_964403185.1 uncultured Rikenellaceae bacterium
ATTCCTGCTTTCGCAGGAATGATATGTAATCTGACTTTTGAGACAGCCCCTTATTCACATTGAACCCCTTCAGGGTTTGATTCTTACCAGAATCCAGTTCCTTCAAAAGGATACAGATCTGCCTGATGCACTTCGGCCTTATTACTTATTACTTCCCTTTGCAAACCCTTTCAGCAAACAGAGGTATGCATCTTCCAGCAACGGTGTCACATTAACAGCAGACGGATAGGGTTTTTCTTTTGATATGATCCTTACACTGATCTCATCACCATCAAGCATATGTTGCACAACCATTTGTTTGTTTTCGAGTGCATCAAATTCTGCAGCCGGTATTTTGAACTGCCACACAAATTTTTCTGCCAGTTTGGTCATCTCCTGAGGTATTCCGGTATATTTCACTTCCCCCTTATCAAGGACAGCCACCAGGTTACAGGAACTGGAAATGTCTTCGATAATATGTGTTGAGAACAATACGATGCGGTCGCGGCTCAATTCAACCAGCATGTTACGGAACCGTATCCGTTCACGGGGATCCAGTCCGGCAGTAGGCTCATCCACAACAAGAATTCTTGGCAGGTGCAGCAGTATCTGTGCAATCCCAATACGTTGTTTCATACCCCCGGAATAAGATCCGATCTTTTCGTTCCGTCGCTCATATATGTGTACTGATTTCAGGACATGCTCCAGTCTTTTCTTCCGGGTTTCACTGTTTGAAATGCCCTTCAGGATGGCCTGGTAATCTAAAAACTCCCAGGCTGTAAGGTGTTCGTACGTACCAAACTCCTGGGGCAAATAACCGATCTGCCCCTGCAATTCCTCCCGTTTTTCAAGCGTGTCAATACCATTGATCCATATCTTTCCATAGCTTTGATCCAGGATGCCACAGATGATCCGCATCATGGTGGATTTGCCGGCGCCATTCGGACCCAGAAGTCCGAACATTCCGGCACCAATATCGAAAGACACCCCGTTGAGGGCTTTAAATGGCTGACGGCGCTTTCCAATCAGGGGAATTTGCTTAACCAGGCGCAATAAACGCCGGCGCAAGATTCCAAAACGACCCGAAATTCTTTCAATATTCACATGTTCCCTATACAATCTTTCCGCCGTCCTGTTTACTATCAGGGCCAATAACCACAGCACTCCCACCACGATCACCATACCTATATTCTTCCACATCTGCGAGAAGATATAGAAATTGATGAGAGGAATGCCCCAGTATAAAATCCCGGACAAGTATTTATCAACATTCTTAATAACTGATTTGCCCTGTTTATGGGTGAACTTTGACAGAACAATTCCGATGGGTTTGTATAAAAGAAGAATATAGAGATAGGTAATTATAGACCCGATTACGATCCAAAAGTCAGATTGCAGGAAAAAGTAGGTGAAATAGGTCAGGAATCCAAGCAGTGGCAATTGCCATATAAAATTATTATAATCGCTGATCTTGTTGTACTCCTTTTCCAGGCCGGCCCGTTGCCTGATGGCAATTCCTCCTTTCCATTCCCTGACCACCCTTGGATCTCTCTCATAGATCTTTACAAGCCTCTGGATCTTAATACGGATGGTTTCATCAGGGGCAATAAGTTTGGTGCTGGCTCTTCTCAGGCTGGTAAGAAAAAACCAGGCTGATCCAGGGATCAGTATGATCATCAGAACAAACAAGATCATCCTCCATAAAAAGGAATCCACTCCGGTGACCACCAGGTATCCACCAAGAACAAATGCTGCAATTTGCAGGATAATTACTTTCAGGTCGAGAGATTTGAACCAGGAAATTGCATTTTCCATGCCGAAAAAGAAAGTCGGGATAAATACCAGTGTAAAGACTGTGCTCAATGACAGGCCTCCGATTACCGTAATGGCAAAGGGCGCTCCGATGATGCTAACATATTCGGCCTGACCCATGGCAAGGGGGATCATGGCCACAATGGTGGTAATGGCTGTGATCAGAATGGGCCTCACCCGGGATAAACCTGAAACCATCAGGGCACGGGTCATACGGTAGCCTCTTTTTCGTAAAATGTTGGCATAATCGATAAGCAGGATGCTATTATTAACCACGATTCCAATCAGGATGAGGAACCCGGTGAGTGTATTGGCATTCAGCAGGCTGTTGCCCGTCAATATCAGAGCAATAAAGGAACCAACTGCAGCCAGTGGAATTGAAAACATTAAGACAAGAGGTGTGGTAAACGACTCAAATACCGAAGCCAGGATCATATATATCAGGATAAAGGCCGCTAAGATGAGGAATTTAAATTCTGCCAGCTCATCTTCTTCATGGATCACCTCCACAGCCACACCTGATGGCAGATTATAGGCCGCAACGATATCATCAATTTCAAGACGGTAGGCCTCCAGAAGATCTTTGGAATCCTCTGCTTCGGAAATAAATGAGTAGTTTATCTCGATCTGTTTTTCCTGATCGACCCTGTTGATCCTCCTTAAGCCGTCAGCATACACAATATCTGCAATGGTTTGCAGCGCATGGGTGCCTCCACTCTGATCATAAACAGGCAATGCTCTGAGGTCTTCAATGGTCTTGTCACTTTCCCCCTGGATAGTGTCAGTATTCTCCTTTATGATGATGTCATATTCATCGGTTCCCTGTTTAAAGGTCATGCCGGAAGAAAATTCCCTGGAAAAAGAACCGAGTTCCGTACTGATGGCATTGAGTGTAATCCCGTATTCAGTCATCAGCACCTGGTCGAAAAAAAGGTGGATTTCCGGTTGATTGTTGGATACATTTACCGAAACCCTCCGGATGGATTCCAACTCATCAATAAAGTACCTGATATCCTCAGCCACACCCTCCATTACTCCAAAATCATCTCCTTTTATAACGATCCGTTCACTACTGCTTCCCATTCCCAGCATGCGTTCAAAGCTTTGGGCTGTTTTACTGCCCGATGATCCCCTGAAACTATTACCCGATGTTGGTTGGGTCAGACTGATCTCAGCGTTGGCAATGGATTCCATTGATCCTTCCACTTCCGATTTTATATCCTCAAGTTTGCGTTCAGAAGTTTTTTTATAGTCTTCCTTCAATCGAACGGTTACAATGGCCTCTTCTTCCTGGACCTGGGAAATTACATCCTGTTTTTCTTCCAGGTTTTCGAGTTGTTCTTCGATCTTTTGCACAACAAGATCGGTCGTCTCAAGGTTGGAACCGGATGGCATTGTAGCATAAATTTTAAATTCTTCTGTTTCCACCTCTGACAAGGAGGTGACATTTATGGAAAGGGCAATAAATACGGCGATAAAAAAGAATACCACGGCGCCAATAATGGTCCTTGCCGGGAATCTCATGCTGGTTTTCAGTACGAGAATATATATTTGAACAATGCGGTTACTTGTGGTTACTTTCTCATAGAAAATATTCTTGTCGCGTCCCCGTTTAAGGTAGTAATGAGCCGCCATGGGAATAAACAAAAGGGCCACCAATAAGGAGACCAGGAGGGTTGAAACAATGGATACACCCACCTGCAGGCCATACAGTTTCACAAGAAAATTGGAAGTAAATACAAAGGGCAGGAAAATGACTACGGTGGTTAAGGTTGCTGCAAAAATGGCTCGCCAAACCTCTTTCGTCCCCTTGTTTATGGCCGATTCCGGATCGAATCCGCCGGCAGATAAGCGGTAAATGTTTTCCAGTACAACCACCGAATTGTCCAGCAGCATCCCCACCGCCAACGCAATTCCAACAAGGGTCAGGCTGTTGATGGTAACTCCGGTTGCATAAAAGAAGTTAAAGGCGGTAAAAACAGATATGGGAATGGCCAGTGCAACAATAGAAACGATGCGCAGATTCTTAAGGAACACCCACAAAACGAATATGGCCAGCAGCCCCCCGATCAGCGCCAGGTTAATGATCTGGTTGATATTCCGTTCCATGGATTCAGCCACGCTTGACTGCACAACAATTTCAATATCCTGGCTTTTATATTTTTCATTAAGCCTGTCTATCTGGTTCTGTGTTTTCCGTGACAATTCAATCAGGTTGGCCCGGGCATCATTAACCAGAAGGACCGTGATGGCATTTTTACCATTAACCCTGCTATATGAAGTTTCTTCTTTGACCCCAAAGAAAACTGTAGCAATATCCTTTAATAATACGGATCCTGATCCGACTGCAATATTTTCTATTTCGCTGATGTTAGAATATTCAGCACTGACATTAACGAAGTAACGCTTTCCTGAATCTGTTATGTATCCTGCAAATGATTTTTCCAGGGCATTTCTTCGCAAGGCATTCTGTATTGTAGCGGGTGTAATATCATAGGCCTGGCATGCATCCATATTCAGCCTGATCTCAATGGACTTGGTCCGGCCACCATACACATTTGCCGAGGCAATGCCATCAATATTCTCAAATTCAGTTTTAATTTTCTGATCAACCAGTGTCCGTACCCTGTCGATATCTCCCCCTCCCCGGACCTGAAGTTCCATAAACTGGTTGCTCAGACTTGCCAAATCCACCTTGGATACAAATATCTGGAAATTTTCCGGGATGGTTGATCTGGCAATGTCAACCTTTTCCTGGAGTTTCAGATAGGCATATTTAAAATTCACATTTTGCCGGTAGCTGACAATGATCTGGGTGGACCTTGAGCTGATAAAGGATTCTATACTTTCGATTCCTTCAAGAGTACCGATGGCACCTTCCAGCGGAATGACCGCCTGGTTTTCCATATAATCCGGATCGACTTCAACAGGTGAAGATATACGGATGAAAAGGATGGGCAGCTCAGCATTTGGATACAACTCTACAGGTAAATTCTTATAGGACACCACTCCCAACAGGGACAGGCCTATAAACAACATGCTGATCAGAATTTTTCTATGAATTACCAGCTTCATGTCCTTTCCCGGGGTCTATTGTTACACTTCTTTTTTTTCAGAACTGGAAAATACAAACCGCAATCTGTCCAGGACATCATATACGCAGGGGATCACGATCAGGGTCAATAAAGTAGAGGTTACCAGGCCCCCGATCACAGCCAGAGCCATAGGGGACCGCAGGGATGCACTTTCACCAAAACCAAAGGTAAGTGGCAGCAAAGCCAGTATAGTAGTGAGACTTGTTATAACGATCGGTCTGATCCGCTGTTGGCCGGCCTGTATGATCGCATCCAGGCGTTGCATTCCTTCCTGGCGCAACTGATTGATCCTGTCAACCAGGATGATGGAATCGTTTACCGCAATTCCGGCGAGCATAATGATGCCGATAATGGCCATAATATTCAGGGGCCTTCCCATGAAAAAGAACAAAAAAATGGTCCCCACAGCAGCCAGGGAAATGGTTAGCAATATGGTGAACGGATGGATCAGTGATTCGAATTGTGAAGCCAGTACCATATATACCAAAACCAGGGATAAGATCAATGCAAATTTCAAGTTATTCATCGACTCCTTTCGTTTTTCTTCCTCTCCGGTCACAGTGATACTGTAGTTTTCAGGCAGCACCAGGGAACTAACCCGGGTCTCGATTTGTTGTGCAATTTTATCCAGGGCAATGCCCGTTTCCATCTGGGCCATTACTTTCCCTATCCTGTTCTGATTGCGTCTGAATATTTCTTTCGGGGATACCGAAGATCTGATCCTGGCGACTTCATCGAGTCGTATTACTTCATTACCATTCACGATGATCATATCATTCAGGTCGGAAAGTATTTTTTCAGGAATCCGTAATACAATGCGGGTTAATTCGCCGTCCTTTTCCATGTCACCGGCATCTTTGCCTTCCAGTTGATCCTGTATCTGAGTGATTATTGTAGAAACATCTAAATTGTACAGGCCGGCCCGCATTCGATCCACAACAATTTCCACTTCGGGAGATCCACCTTCAATAGTGGTTTTTACATTATATATCCCGGACATTCCGGCCAGAATCTCTTTGACCTGCAATGTCAGGTCCTCGATCACATTCAGGTCTTCTCCCCTGACTTCAACCACCAGGGGTGCTTCTTCGGTCCCCAGGATGCTATTTAAGGCCGATTCGTTCTGAACAAAGCTGAACTCCACTCCGGGAATACTGTCGGTTAAGCTGCTGATAGCCCTGATGACCTCAAGTGAAGAATAGTTAGATTCCGGATTCAGGTTGACCTTGATATTTCCGGTATTCTCGCCTTTAAAGACCGCCTGGATATCTCCCGACAAATTGCTTTCCGCTCCGGCATGACTATAGATAGACACCATGTGGTCACCCAGGAGTTCCGTGATTATTTCCTCAAGATTTCTAATGGCCGAAGCCGTTCTGTTCAGGTGGGTTCCTTCGGGCATCTTTACTTCAATATCAAATTCATGGGTGCCGGTTTTGGGCATAAATTCCGTTCCGATCCCGGTGAGCAGGTAGAATGACACCCCCACAAGAGCTGCCGATAAAACTATGACCAGCCATTTTCTGAGGAGAACCTGACCAAGAAAGTTTCCATAGGCATTAAATGTAACAGACCGTTTAGCTACCGGAGCTGAACGTTTCCCATAGATCAGGTGGTACAACACAGGGATAAGAAAAATGGCCACGAACAAGGACGACAGAAGTGAAAATGTTACGGTCCATGCCTCATCTTTAAAAAGTTCACCGGATGCTCCATGCAGGTAAACAATGGGAAGGAACACCACTATTGTGGTAATGGTGGATGCCGTGATGGCCCCGCCAACCTGGGCTGTTCCCTGTACGATGGCCTCCTTCACCGGCATTCCGCTTTCATGGTTTCTGAATATATTCTCAATAACAATAATGGCATTATCCACCAGCATGCCTGCACCCAGGGCCAGTCCCCCAAGGGTCATAATATTAATGGTCAGGTGCCCGAAATACATCAGGTTGAATGTAGCGATGATGGACACAGGAATGGCAGTACTTACTATTAAGGTTGTTCCAAAGCGCCTGAGGAAAAGGAAAAGCACAAATACCGCCAGCACCACCCCCAGTATTGCAGTGTTTTTAACCTCATTAATGGAATTATCAATATAGGTGCCCTGGTCTGAAACAACGGTCAGGTCATAGCCCGGCAGGGCTTTTTCAATTTCCACCATCGATTCTTTTATCTGATCAACGGCTTTTACTGTATTAAACCGTGTTTCTTTAAAAACGGACAGGCCGATACATCTTGCCCCGTTCAGCCGGACGATATTTGCAGGTTCTTTATTTGAAAAACGAATCTCCCCCACCTCTTTCAGAAAAATTGGGGCATATCCCTGATTTGAAGATGTGGGTTCCCCCACGGAGGCTTCAACGGGTTTATAGCCGACAATTATAGTACCCAGGTCTTCAACTTCTTCAATAATACTCACACCTTTAATAATGTACTGCATTCCCATTTCAGTAATGGATCCGCCGGAAATATTCCGGTTAAAGTTTTGTATTTTTTGACTTATTTCATCCAGAGTCAGGTCAAAAGCATCCAGTTTGTACTGGTTTGTTAAGAACACCACTTCTCCCTCTTCCTGTCCGGACAACTCAACTTCTGCCACACCTTCCAGGCGAACCAGTTTATTCCTGATATAGGTCTCAGCCACTTTCCTCAGTTCATTCATATCGGTGATGTCCTGGTGTGTTAATCCGATGAGCATTACCGGCGCTGTGTTGGGATCATGCTGGGTAATATTGATCTCATCGATTTCAAGGTTTTGGCTCAAGGCATTCAGCTCTTTCTGTAAGTCCAGAAAAGCTTCATCCATATCTTTGTTCCAGACATATTCAACGGTTATCTGGGCAGAGCCATTCCGGGATATTGAAGAAACCTGGATTACATCGCTTTGGCGTATGGCCAGGGCCTCAATATTTTCAACGAATTGTTTTTCCATTTCCTCAGGAGGCCGTTCGCCGGATAGTATTTCAACAAAAATGCGTGGATTATTCAGGTCAGGAAACAGATCAACGCCCAGTTTTCCATAAGAAATGATTCCCAGGAGGATGATCGCCAGAACAACCATAAAGATTGTTACGGGATAATTGACTGCAAATTGTACAAGTTTCTTCATTGGATTACCTGATGATGGTTTCCGGAGCAAGCAACTACTGGATAATTTTTATCTTGGCTCTGTCGCGCAATGTCTCAAATCCTTTGATTACCAGCCTTTGGTTGGTTTCCAGTCCGCTTATGATCTCTACTTCATATTGATTTTCCAGTCCCGTTGTGATGCGCCGCATTCTGGCTGTGGATTGTTGCACAATAAAAACACGTTTGCCACGCGCATCCGAGAGTATGTATTCTTTGGGAATGGTAATGATATCCGATTTACGTTGTATTACAATATCTGCTTTCACAAACATACCGGGCCGCAATTTCAACTTCGGGTTTTGAACCAGCAGTTTGCATTTAAAAGTCCGTGTCTCAGTACTGATGGCCGGTGAGATCTCACTGATCCTGCCTGAAAGGGTATCTTCAGGAAAAACATAACTGGTGATGTAAACATTTTGTCCGGTTTTGAGGTCCTGTAAATGTTTTTCAGGAAGGTTGATTTCCATATACATATTGGAATAAGCCATTAGTTTTACCATGGATTGCCCGGTATTCACTCTGGTTTCAGGAGTATGATAGGGGAGGTCAACGATCGCACCGCCAAAAGGCGCCACAACTTTCATTTTTTCCAGTCTTATTTGAGCGCTCTCATAATCATATTTTGCATTAATATAAGCGACTTCAGAATTTCTAAACTCTCTGAGTGTCACCCCGCCTTTCTCATAAAGTGATTCCTGTTTTCTGAATTCCATTTCTGAGATATCAAAATTGAGTTTCTTAGCCTCAATGGCTATGCCGTTCTCATATTCTTTATCTTCCAGATAAATGATTACCTGGCCCTGTTTCACCCGGTCTCCCAATTTATAAGGCCGGCCGGTTAAGGGATTAGTGGCGATCCTGTATCTCCCGGTAATTTCAGACATTAATTCGGTTTCGTGTGTGGCCAGCACTGTTCCCGTGGTATTCACATAGGTTTCAATGTCGCCGGTTTTAATATCCATAACCGATACCGGAATGGCCAGGTCTGTTTCAATATCATCCGGTTGCCGGTTGCATGATAAAATCCCCAGCAGACCGATACAAGCTAATATAAGGTTCCCTGATTTTTTCATGTGTTTATTTTAATGTTTCAAGAATGGCCTCCGAATCATTGAATAACTCAGAGGGGATTACCGGTTTATTCTTCTCAAAATCGTACAATGATTGAATTTTGAGGTTCAGTAATTCGATTTTGTAATTAATTAATGCCTGTGCCAGGCTCATTTTCTTCTCAGACAATTGGGTTTGGAACAGGTTCAGATCCATCCCGGTCAGATCCCCGTTCTCATAACGTTCAAGGTTGATTTCATAGGTTAACTGGGCATTTTTATCATTTTGCCGGGCGATGTCGATTTGATTGAGCTGGTTCTCCAGATTCCGGTACACTTTTCTGATATCAATGATAATCTGTAGTTTTTGCTGGTCGAAGTTAAGCTCCTGGGTTTTGATAACGGCTTCCTGTGCTTTGATCCGGGCCTTTCTTTCACCCCAGTCCCACAATGGTACATTAAAAGCTAAAGATACCCGTGGATTTTGAGTGGGATTATCGTAGATATTCCGGAATTGTTCATTTTCACTAAAAACCCCGACCGAGATCTGGAGATCTCCCCTGAATTCATTTAGCGACCTGGTGCGGATCAACTGAAACTGGGAGGTTTCAATATCGATTTCACGCTGGCGCAGTTCCATTCTGGAATTCAGACCGTAATCAACTGCTTTTTCGAGATCCACTGCCACAGTATCTGAAGAAATATCCGCAATTATTATAATGTTTTCATACAGGTCCATCCCCAGGAAAAATTTGAAATCATCCTTAGCATTTTCAAGAGCAACTGAGTTGTTGTACAGATTCGACCGTGCAGTGCTTAAATTCAGCTCTGCCTGGTATAACTCTTCCCGGGCTGCCAGCCCTGCATCCACTTTATTGCGAATAATATCAAAACTGTTCTGTGTGTTGGTTAATTCTTCCTGGGCAATGACCAGGCTCATTTGAGCCAGATGCACATTATAGAAAAACTGCGTGACATTTTTTTCAAGGTTCAGCAACTGCAATGCATAACTGATATTGGCATTCTCATAGTCCAGTTCAATTTCAGTTAGTTCCAGTTTTTGCCTGTTGTAGGTAAACAAGGGTTGCGTCAGGCTCAGGTACAGATCGTTAGAAAAGGTTTTAATGATCTCTTCTGATCCTGTAAAATCAGATTTATTATACTGCCATCCCAGGGTATTAACCAGGGAAAGAGTCCCGTCTGTCCATAAAACAGGCTGATCCACCCTGAATGTTCCCGAAGAAGTGAAATTTTCATTCGTGAACCACTGGGAGAACCGGTTATCAAATGTACGCCTGTTACTGTATTCCATCGGATTCACCGATAAAGAAAACTGAGATTTTAAGGAGGCCCTTTGCGCGTTCAGGGATTCCCGGGCACGCATCAGGTTAAAAAGCGAGCGCTGGATATCGGGACTGTTCCGGCCCGCAAATTCAATCGCTGCATCCAGGGTTATTACCGATTGTGACAAAACAGGCAACCATGCCCCTGAGATCAGGATCAATAAGGTTATTAATATTATTAACCGCTTCATGATACTATATTTCATCTGTTTCAATAATTTTCAATGTTCATCTTGTTTGACAAGCTTTACTGCATCTGCTATCACCTGCCGGCCATCACCAAGATTTGTAAGTTCAATAACTGCCGTATCGGGTGAGAAATAAAAGGAGCCCAGGCTGTTCCATCCGCCCGAAATATCATTCAGGTCAAGGAGCGGAGTTCCCTGTCCATCATCATGATTAATTATAAACTGGTACTTGCCGGCATCCCCGGTTCCTCCCCTGTCTCCTTGTTTCATGACAAAGCCTCTACCCCCGGCTTGTTGAGATTCCATATAGAAATAGACTTCGTAATACCCGCTTTCAGGAATTGGAACGTTCCAGATTGCTTTCCTGTCCCCGGCACCCTGTCGTGTATAATATGCCGACCGGACGTATCTTCCAAAGAATTTTGAATTGGTGGTCAAGGTCCAGTTCACCGGGATTCTCCAGGTTCTGTATCCCTGATATCTTTGTTCTTCTTCCTTATTCTTTGACAGAAGTTTAGCAAAAAAACCTTCACTTTCAGGTTGCATGAAGGTAAATTCCGGATCTTCATTATCGACAATGATCTCATTCGGCAGGATCAGATCAACCGGGTCATCAACAATCACCTCGCCTTCAAACGGAACCTTTTTATTATTGTCTTCAATAGTCCGGAATGTGTTAATCAATTCCAAAGGGATGTTCTTTGAAGTTAAAGTTTGGATGGTCATGGCCCTGGGCGCCTGGTCAAGCAAGTAACTGATCTCCTTATTCTGGTTTCCTTCAAGAAAGATCAGTTTTTCAATTGTGTTGTCTTCCCCGGGCCCGCCGAAACCACCCCTGTCACTGCCACGGCCTCCACCACCTATTCTGAAATTGATCTTCACAATACCAGGAACGGGCTCCAGGTTTGAGACCTTAAACTCCACCATGGTTTTCATCATTTCCTGGGTTCTCACATTTTCAGCCGTTACGGGACTGAAGATGAATCCCGGCAAAGCTTTGGACTGGAACCAATCGTCAATAAACTTCTGCAGATCAATGTTAAAACGCTGATCAATCTCATTGGCAAAATCACTGAACGGAACCACATTGAATTTATGACCTTCGAGATAGGCATATAAAAAAGTTTCAAAATCTTCTTTTCCGGCGGTGGCCTTGATACTTGAGAACAGGAACTCTCCTTTTAGCTTGATCACATTATCAATGATCTGAACTTTTTCCGGATCACTCAACAGTTCTGAAAAGCTTTTTTCCTGAAGGGCCATATTTGCTTTTTCATCTTCACTGATCCCTGAGAATTGACGCATCCATGAAGTCCTCATATCTGCAAAAGTGCTTTTCAGGTAGGATTCTAAAACCCTGTTAAAAATGGGCAAATCTTCCGCTGCGATATAGTTGACGTAATTGTAGAAGTTCGGGAAAATGTAATAGGGATTGGCACGTTCCTCAGTTTGCATTTGTCCCCTTCTGTAATTAAAACTGCCCCTGCCCTGTTCATTCGCAAATAAACCCGCAAAATTATTCAGTGCCCTGACCTCATAATCCATTTTAGTCAGACCCGGGCCGCCTCTTTTCGAGCGCCTCTCCATTCTGTCAATAGTGCCGGCAAAATTTGCTTCCCGCAAACCCGCTCCCATCTCAGGAATTAAAACCATTTCGGGCTGCACTGATTCAAATCCTCCGGACCAAACATGCTGGAAAGATGCATATTGAACCGGCACTTCAACAATGGTAAATCTCTTGTATGGATACCGGAGGTTTATCTTTCTTTCATAATCCTGCAATCGTTCTGAAATGATTTCTGACAGTGTATCTTTCAATTCCGGAAAAACATCCACAAAATAATCATGATCAGGGTGGAATAGTACAATAAATTCCACGCTGTCAGCCATCAGGGATTTCTTTTCATAATTTCCCATAAGCAGGGATAGAAAGGGTAAGGAATTCTCCGGAGTGAAACGCACACCCTCCGGCAGTTTCTCCTCCACGCCCTGGGAAACAGGCATCAAATCATAGGATGAACGCACATCAAGGGTGAAATCTGTAAAATCCTGGTGTAACCATCCGGGATTGCTGTTGCTGTATGTCACTCCACCGGTTGGATACCAATTGGTCTCCGGGGTCAGCATAAGATAATCAGGCGAAAGGAATGCGTACCTGTTCTGATAGTATTTTGTCAAGTCCTGACGCGATTCAATATCCATATCCAGATAACACACTGCTTCATTGATGTTGCCTTCATAGCTGATGGAGAAACTTGCAGATTGCCCGGGAGCCAGAGGCTTCTCAGGCTGAATAAACAACAGGTGGTGATCGCGGAAAAAGTCCACCTGTTGGCCATTATTTGTAATACCCAACACCTCAAGCCCCGGATTCAGGCTTAGCAGTATCTTTTCGCGGGAGGCCTCCGTTGTATTCTGTATTGTTATATCTGAACGGACTTTTATACTGTTGCCAAGATGCTCCAACCGGAGATGGTTGGATTGGATTGAAACCACAGGGAAATTTGCATAATCGTTATTTAATTCAATCATTAAGCCGCGCAGGTTCTGGTTCGATTGAAACTTACTTACATGTAAATATCCAAGATAAAATCCCGCAATCACAAATACAGCAGCAAAAACCGTTGACAAAATACTTGCCGGTTTCGACTGTGGCAGTCTTTTCAGCAGTACAATGGTCCAGAAAATAAATCCAATCCCTGTTAATAAGTATATTCCCCTGTGTATTAGAATTTCATTCATGTTACCAAAACCTGCAATTTCAGATTTCATCATGGGAACATTGTAAGCCATATAATCAAACAGGTAATACACTTTACCCTTTAAATAAAACACCGTAAGTGCAATATATCCCAGTAAAAGGAGAAAAGTGATGCCCTGGTTCCGGATCACACTCATGATCAGGAATGAAAGGCCAAGTATAAATATCAGGGTGGGAATGCTGATAAAAAGTAAATATTGCAGATATGCCAAACCATCAAATCCGGTACGTTGTGATACCAGGTTAAATATGGCTACCATGACCAATACGACCAGATTCAATGTAAGGAAAACAATGAGGTTTCCAAGGGTTTTTCCCAGTACATAATCGACGTTGCTCATCGACCGCATATAAATAACTTCAGTGGTATCCAGTTTTTTATCCCTTTTTAAGAAATCAGAGGCCAGGAAGGCTGCGATGATGGCCTGTGCCATGTTCAGGATCAGCAAACTCATGTATGGGATCCCGGCGGGAATGATTGAAATGTCCCAGTTGCCGGAACCAAATACTTCGGCCTGGGTCACCAGATTATAAAAGAACAATACGACCAGGGCTATGATTCCAAAAATTCTGAAAAACCAGCTCCTGGTGAGGGTGATCATTTCGTATTTTGCAACGGTCCAGATGTGAAAACCAAGCATAGTGTTGTATTTTTCTGTTAAATTATTCCAAGTCATCCACCCACTGGTCTAGTTTACTTTCCATAAAATAGACGTAGGCATGTTCAAGATTTGGTTCGATGTTCTTACCGTTAAAACCATTGATATTATCTGCCACTACCTGCACTTCCCATCCTCCGGAAATGGGCACGGTTGAAACCACCGGGAATTTTTCACTGATCTGTTGAAACTCCGTTTCAGTTGCCTGAATAACCCAGGCATGGCCTTTTACCATTTCAATAAGCGCATCGGGTGCACCATTATAGGCCAGAGATCCCTGGTGCAGGAGTGCCATATTTTTACATGTACTGGAAATATCGCCAACTATATGAGTGGACAGGATGATGATCACATCCCTTTTACTTATGGTCGCCAGTAAATTCCTGAACCGGATTCGCTCTTCAGGATCCAGTCCGGTGGTCGGTTCATCAACAATGATGATGTCCGGATCGTTTATTAATGCCTGGGCAATTCCAAGGCGCCGCTTCATACCTCCTGAAAGTTTGTTTGTTTTGCGGTCCCTTGCTTCAAACAATCCAACATTTTCAAGCATGGAAGCCACTGCTTCTTTCCGTTTCGCACTGCTTTTCATGCCGGCCAACCGGGCTGTATAATCCAAAAATTCATAGGTCTTAAGCTTCGGGAAAAACCTGAAATCCTGGGGCAGATATCCAAGCATGGCCCTGATCTCCCGCCGGTTTTTCATCAGGTCCAGGTTGTTAACAGTCACCTTGCCGGCCGTCGGCTTAATTAATGTTGACAAAATACGGATCAGGCTGGACTTTCCGGCACCGTTTGGACCAAGCAGACCAAAAATGCCATTTTCAATTTTGATGCTGACCTGTTTTAAAGCCCGGTTTCCGTTTTTGTAAGTTTTACTGAGATTTTCGATGACTATTTCCACAGAATGTTAATTAAGTTATATCAAGGTGATCGCTTATCTGTCTGAAATTCAATTATGCTTGAATATTATTGTTGAAGCTAATTAAAAAATCCTTCTCCATATGATGTTATAGAGCCTGTTTAAATATTAGTTGCACATACTTTTAGACGCTTGTAAATCCAAAAGATTACAGATTCGTTTTCCCGGCAACCATTGGACTGGCAATTCTTTTGATTTATTCCCTTCTCTCTTACAAAAAAAAGTGATGGGAAATTTGGTTTATATTATAAACTTATTTATATTTGAAATAAATTTAAAAAATGGAAACGGATAAAACAATTGAAAACGGCGCACAAAACCTTGAGATCATTACTAAGATGATCCGGAGGACCAAACTCAACATCCAGCAAGGGAGTTTTCATTTACTTTATTGGAAATGAATTTTCGCTGCTTATTTCAGCTGTGGCTGTAGCATGTGGGTATCTGATCCCCGGTTATATACTAAAAACAAGATTTGTCAATGGTCAGTTTTAAAAATCTCGATCCCTTATTGCATTCTCAGATCAGGTTGGCTGTAATGTCATTATTAATGAGTGTTGAGGAGGCTGATTTCAGCTTTATTAAGAAAGAAACGGGGGCTACGGCCGGGAATTTAAGTGTGCAGATCAATAAGCTTAAAGATGCAGGGTACATAAATGTTTCTAAAAGGTTCAGAAAGAACTATCCGCAAACTTCATGTAAGGTTACTCAGCAGGGAAGAGAGAAATTTGAAGATTATGTAAAGGCATTGGAGCAATATCTGAAACCGTAAAACATCGTGGAAAACCTACGAGGTTTTCAAAAACCTCGTAGGTTTATTATCGTATATTGAAGGGCTGTCTGGCGGTTCAGAACCGCTTAACGCTTTTCCCCCGTTAATAGAAATTTTACCGACACTTCCAGGGCCGTTGGACGCTGGAAGGTCTGGAAAATCTAAGAGGTTTAAACCTTTAGGTTTATTACTTTCAGGGCTGTTGAACGTCAGATGGTCTGCATTAATAAAGCACTAAAGCACTCAGGTACTTCGGCAGCATTCCCCCGACGAGCTATGTTGTCGGGGTTAATTCGTCTTTTGAATTTGGCTACCATAGTTAGCCAAATCCAGGTCTCATTAACATTATTCCAATCAATTTTTTGTGTTACTTTGCAGTCTTATGAGTAACAGTTGCATATATAAATACAATCCGGCATACGGTGAAAGAAGGGAGCAAGGAAAATCTAAAGCGGAAAAAATGAAAAAAGAAGGAGAGTCCCGTGAATCCCTGAATTTCATTGAGCAAAAAATTGAAGACGACATCCGGAATAAAAAGAACCGGGGACTAGTGGTTACCCGTTTTCCTCCGGAACCGAACGGATACCTTCATATCGGGCATGCCAAATCTATCTGTCTGAACTTTGGGTTGGCTCAAAAATACGGAGGAAAATGTCATCTGCGTTTTGACGATACCAATCCCGAAAAAGAAGAAGAAGAATATGTACAGTCCATCATGAAGGATATAAAATGGCTTGGATTTGAATGGGAAGGTGAGGCCAGGTATGCCTCCGGTTATTTTGATCAATTGTATGAATGGGCAGAAAAAATGATCCTGGGCGGAAAGGCTTATGTAGATGATCAGAGTGCTGAAGAGATCGCCACACAAAAAGGCTCTCCCACGGCCCCGGGTCAGGAAAGTCCTTACCGGGATCGCACTCCGGAAGAGAACCTGGCCTTTTTCAGGGACATGCGGGAGGGAAAATATAAGGAAGGAGAAAAAGTTCTCAGAGCTAAAATTGACATGGCCTCACCGAACATGCATATGCGCGATCCCATCATGTACCGTATTATGTTTAAAACACACCACCGAACCGGAAATAAATGGTGTATTTACCCCATGTATGATTATACGCACGGGCAATCGGATTACATTGAGGGGATCACCCATTCACTGTGCACCCTTGAATTCGAGGTCCACCGCCCCTTGTACGACTGGTTTCTCGATCAGATCATCACCACTGATTACCGTCCTGAACAAACAGAATTTGCCCGGCTCAACCTGAGTTATACGGTCATGAGCAAACGGATGCTTCTTGAACTGGTTGAGGAAGGCTTTGTAAGTGGCTGGGACGATCCGCGCATGCCCACCATTTCCGGATTCAGGAGAAGGGGCTATACAGCTGCCTCTATCAGGAATTTCTCCGACCGCATAGGGGTAGCAAAAAGGGATAATATGATTGATGTAGCCCTCCTTGAACACAGTGTGCGTGAAAACCTCAACAAAATAGCACCCAGGGTCATGGCCGTACTGGATCCACTGAAGGTAATCATTACCAATTACCCCGTGGGTGAGGTCGAAGATATGGCGATCACCAATAATCCGGAGGATGAAAGTATGGGATTACGGACCATACCCTTCTCGCGTGAGATCTATATTGAACGAAACGATTTCATGGAAGATCCCCCGGAAAAATTCTTCCGTCTTGCACCGGGCGCTGAGGTGCGTTTGAAAAGTGCCTATATCATTAAATGTGATGAGGTTGTAAAGGATGCCTCAGGAAAAATTATTGAACTCCGTTGCAGCTACGACCCGGAAACCCGTAGTGGATCGGGCGTCAGCAGAAAAGTGAAAGGCACTTTGCACTGGGTTTCCGTTGCACACGCAATAGACGCTGAAGTACGTTTATACGACCGGCTCTTTACGGTTGAGGATCCGGATGGGGCAAAAGATAAAGGGTTTAAGGAATTGCTGAACCCACACTCTCTTGAGGTCATCAACAATGCCAAAACCGAACCCTCCCTGAAAAGCGCAAAAGCCCTGGAACATTTTCAGTTTCAACGCCTGGGATACTTCAATGTAGATCCGGATTCAAAAGATGGCAAGCTGATATTCAACCGCACCGTTCCTTTACGGAGATAGGGACAGCTTCTTTTTATGCATGATCTTCCCCGGACAGCATTGTTTCAGGTGTACTTATTTGGAGGAAACTTTGACTCCTTCATTGTAAGCTCGCAAGAATTTTGTATTTTCCTGCCCTCTCTTATAAACCTAATATTTTGCCAGGAGGAAAACTCATGAGAACCATATCACGCAGAAATTTTTTTAACAAATCCGTCGGGCTTAGCGCCGGAGCCATATTTTTTAAAAGCCTGCCTCTGTTTGGAGCCCAAAAGGGGGAAACCATGCCAATGATCATTACTGACCACACCAATGAAACCGGCAAACAGGCCATGGAGGTGGGTTGGAAGATCCTTGCCGAAGGCGGTCTGGCTATTGATGCCGTTGAAAAAGCTGCCAATGTTATTGAAGTGGATCCTGTGGATGCCAGTGTGGGTTATGGTGGCCTGCCCAACGAGGCCGGAGTGGTGCAGTTGGATTCTTCAATCATGGACGGCCGCACCTATAACGCAGGGTCTGTAGCCTGTCTTGAAAATATTAAAACCCCTTCTTCCGTGGCCCGCATCGTCATGGAACGTACCGATCATGTGATGCTGGTCGGACAGGGAGCGCTGGAATTTGCAAAAAAATGGGGATTCAAGGAAGAAAACCTGCTCACTGAAAAGGCCCGCAAGATCTGGCTTCGCTGGAAGGAGAATGTAAGTAAGACTGACGATTGGGGCCCTCCGGATCATTTACGGGATATCGAAAAGCTTGAATCTTACTGGCAGGGTTTTCCTGAGGTTGAACACCATTATGGAACCACCAATCTTCTGGCTGTGGACCAGAATGGCGATGTGGCAGGAATTACCACAACAAGCGGGCTCAGTTTTAAAATTCCCGGCAGAATCGGAGATTCACCGGTTATTGGAGCCGGGCTTTATGTGGATAATGCGGTGGGGGCAGCAGGAGCTACCGGACGGGGCGAGGATGTGATCAAATCCTGCGCATCCTACTACATTGTCCTGCGCATGAAAGATGGCCGCAGCCCTCAGCAGGCATGTGAGGATGCCTTGCATATGATCATAGACAAATACAAGCACATCAATCCCAATTTTTTTCCCAGTGAAAAGTTTGTAGCCATCAACAAATGGGGTGAAATGGGCTGTGCCTCCATGCGCGGCAGCAGGGTGCCGGCCATGTCTGTACGCACTGAAAAAGGGGCTGATAAATACCAGGGTAAAGTGGCCTACCCGGATAAATAGTACAGCTCTTAACACCGCCTGGAGGTTGGACTGAAATATTAAGCATACAGCAAAAGAAGCTGCCATTGATGAGGCGGCTTCTTTTTGTTAATAAATGTTATCCATTCATCCTGACTTCTTAAAATGTGTTAATTCCCGGATTGTTTTAAGCTTTTTTAACAATACTTTTTTTGGCCCTCTGAGTAATGGATATAGATTTCGATCAAAAACGAAATCCCGAAAAATCCATCTTATGAAAAACTTTAAACTTTTGATCCTGATTTTTTTCTTACCAGCCTTTTGCCTGGGAATCAATGCTCAGGAGCCCCTTAAGATCGGACATGTAACAACAGTAGATATATTACAGGCTCTGCCTGCAAGCGACAGTGCTCAAACCCTGCTTGAGAAAGACCGGAAAGATTTTGAAAGCATGCTTGAACAAATGGACGTGGAATACAACCGGGTAGTGGAAGATTACAAAACAAACCTTTCCGGCTACTCTCAGGTGGTCCGTGATGCCAGGGAAGCAGAGATCCTGGATATGCAGGATAAAATCCAAACCTTCCGGAATAATGCCTCATTGCAATTGCAACAACGCAATATGGAATTGTTTCAACCCATTTACGATAAGCTGCAAAAAGCCATCGACCGGGTTGCATCCCAACTCCGTTTCACCTATATTCTTGATGTCAGTAAAGGTTCTGTAGTATATATATCTGCCTCAAGCCAGGCGATTGATTCACTTGTTTTAAAAGAGCTGGGTGTGGGATTGCCAAACTAACAATACGCCGGACTACCGTAAGTGGCCCGGCGATTTCATACAAATCCTTCTGTGAGGTCATATATCTAACTTCTGGCTTTTGCCAGGGGTTCAGGAGGGTTATGATCACAGCTCCGACCCCCGATACCATACAAAAGAAACTGCCATACCCATGAAGGTTAATTGCTGATTGCATACATCCATTGCAGGAAAGGTTTTTCTCAAAATCTCACCAGATCATGCTTGCCAACCCCCTTGATTTCATTTAGGGAATGAAAATTGCGGTAATGAAACAATAACGTTGAATCTGTTAAGTTGATTAATTAGCAAAACCGCCGGATCTCATCCTGGAATTTTCTTTGATCTGGCAATAAATATAATAACCCTGATTCACTTGGCATGAAAAAAATCATTCTTGTTATTTGCAGTATTATATGTTTTTCCCCATTGTTCTCACAAACCGATTCTTCTTCCGTTAACAGAAAAGACGCTCTTAATATTTTCCTGGATTGTATGTTTTGTGACCAGAGTCATATACGAAGGGAGATCCCCTTTGTTAACTATGTGAGGGACCGGCTGGAAGCCCAGCTGCACGTGATGGTTACCATGCAGATGACCGGGGCAGGAGGTGTGGAATACACATTTCATTTTCTGGGACAGCAGGAATTTGATAATGTGAATGATACATTGGTATTTGTCAGTTCATCTGATGATACTGGTGAAAATATTCGTGAAGGCCAGGTCAGGACCCTAAAGGCCGGATTGATACAATATGTCGCAAAAACACCCCTTATTGAAAATATCAACATCTCATATACAGAAAAAATTGAGGAAGAGGTTAAAGATGATCCCTGGAACAGTTGGGTATTCAGAGCCCGGATAAATGGTTCTGCAGATGGACAGAAAACCTATAAAAGCTGGAGATTAAGTGGTTCTGTGAGAGCCAGCAGAGTCACCCCGGAATGGAAGATAGAAATGGATGCTTATTATTCACGATATGAGAATTCCTATGAGATTGGTGATGAGATAATCGTTAACAGTCAGCATAATGAATCTTTTGATGCCCTTATTGTTAAAAGTTTGACTAACCATTGGTCGGCAGGTGGTGGATTTGATATGTATTCATCATACTATAGCAACTACGACCTCCGCGCAAGCCTGTCTCCCGGAATTGAGTATAATATTTTTCCCTACTCCGAATCAACCAGAAAACAACTGCGCATCCTTTACCGTGCAGGGATTGAATTCAACAATTATATTGACACCACAATTTATAATAAAATTGAGGAATTGCTTTACCTCCAAAGGTTAAGCTTAAATTTCCAGGTTACCCAGAAGTGGGGTTCAGTTTACTCCTCTTTAGGTTGGAAGAATTACTTCCACGATTGGAGAATCAATAACCTGAACTTTTTTACTTCATTTAATATCAGGATCACAAAGGGATTGCGTTTAAACATTGGAGGAAGTGCAGGCCTCATTCACGACCAGATAAATTTACGGAAAGGAGTGGCCTCCGATGAAGAGATCCTTCTGCGCAGGCGCCAGCTTGAAACAAGTTTCAGATACAGTATTCATTTTGGTATTTCTTACACTTTTGGATCCATTTATAATAATGTTGTCAATCCGCGCTTCGGAGGCTCCGGAGGTATGTACATTATATATTGATGCCGCTATTTATAACTTAGGTTTCTGAACCTCATTGCTGATACCTGGTAAATCCATTCTCCCCTTCATATTTCTCCCCGGGAAACATAATAGGCCATGACCGCAAATTCAGGCTCCGGATTATCAATACCTGTACACGAAGCCAGGATATTTAAAAGAACCGGCACACAATAAAGATTTTGTAATTTCAAAGTCAGAGTGAAAGAAAGCAGCAATCTTGAGTTTGATGGGGTAAAAGGGCCCCAATCACCCGGCATGCCATTATGGCGTTAATTATGATGCCATACATGCCAATGTGTCACTCCTATTTGTTTCTCCCTCCCATTTTGTCATAAAAAACCCTATGGTATACCATTTGATCTGTTGGTTAACAAATCAAGTATTAATTATTTAATTTAATTATAAGGAGGAAACGAGATGAAAACATTAGTCAGAAGAAACAGATTCTATCCTGAAATTCCATCCCTGTTTGATGAGTTTTTCAGGAATGATTGGTTTGACAATACCAATTACGCCATTCAGGGAGGAACACTTCCTTCGGTAAACGTCAGGGAAAATGACGATGCCTACGAGTTGGAAGTGGCAGCTCCGGGAATGAAAAAAAACGACTTTAAAGTGGAGTTGGATAACAACATCCTGAAAATTTCCAGCGAGAAAGAAGATCAGATGGAACAAAAGGAAAAGGATTACACACGTAAGGAGTTCTATTACCAGTCGTTCTGCAGGACCTTCAGCCTCCCTGAAAACAAGGTTGACGCCGGAAAGATCTCTGCCAAATACAAAGACGGGATCTTGTTCCTGAGCCTTCCCAAAAAGGAAGAAGCTAAAGTGAAGCCGGTGCGGATGATTGAAGTGGGTTAAATGACAGCGGTTTCAAAAAGAAGAGGCTGACTCAAAAGAGGCAGCCTTTTTTGTTATGATGATGGAGCCAAAATGCTAAATTGCAAATCAAACTTTGGTGTGAGTTCTGTAGAGCGATTTTGCAAATCGCTAATCGACTTACAAAGTCGATCTACATTGGCTTTTCCTCAGCCTTCACCTTCGCCTCAGCCTATATCCGACCGACCGACTGGAGCGGGCGGGCGGAACTGGCTTGAACATGTTAGGGAAAAGTGTCCAAAAGTGAAATTCATCGCCCATTATGCATTACTTGGCCAATATGATTTCCTTGACATTTATGAGGCTCCTGATGAAAACACTGCTGCCAAGGTCTCGATAATCAGCCAGGCCAACGGGGCTTATTCGGCACAAAGTCTTCAGGCCATTCCTTACAAGGATTTCCTGGAGCTGATCAAAGAGATTTAGATAAGCCAATGGTGCCGGTTAAAACCAGAACCGGTAGTTCAATCCCACCCATTTGTGAGACATTCCGGTTTTAATCTCAGAGCTCAGGAAGTTTTGTTGAATGGTTAGTTGATGGCGACCATAATTCAGGGTTACACCCAGGAAATGATGGAGCACCAGGGATTCTATCTGGTCTCTGGGAATGGCATAAATATTTTTTCCATTTATAAAGACACCCCCTTGTAAGGTGGCATCATAAAATACGAATTTGACAGCAGTTCCAAAATTGATATCAAACTGGAATTTTTGGTCAGTAGTCACCGTTGCAGGTATCAGATCATTAAAAAATCCCGTCATTTTTCCCATTCGGATATTTGTCCCAATCTGGTAATTGGTATATAATGATCCCAACTGTGCTTTTGATTCGATGATCCATTCAAAGTGCTTTGAAAGGCTCAGTCCTTTTTGGACTTGAAGGTTATAGTTGAGAAGGATGTCATTCCTGATCTGGTATTCCCATCCTTCCGGCGGATTAGATGGGGTTATATAGTGGATAAAGGTCTGTACCTCAGCCCCCATTGCCAGGCTCCCTATAAGACCAAGTTGCAGGCTGCCGGTAATTCTTAAAGCTTTATCAGGATCCAGGAAGGTTTTTGTACTGGCTGACAGAGAAATAGCCGGCATAAGGACGATCAAAGGGACTTCTGTATGGATCCTGAGTATCAGCAGGGGAGTACATGCGATGTTCAACAGATAGGCCATACTTAAAAAATCCCCCTGAAGTTTTCCAAACGGGGAATAATATTTTGTTGACCGGGGATACCTTGTAAATTTCAGAGGTGTACGCAATGCTTAGGCCATTTGTATAGTACCTGTCTGTTTGCAGCCAGAAATCATTATCCCAGTGAAAACGAAGTGAATTGTTTCTCTCCCGGGCATTCCCGGTCAGTAAACAGAAAACAAATACGATCAACAAACCCGCCTTACGCATGTTACTAAAATGAATGCATCTTAATCACAAAAAACATACCAAAAGGGAGGGCTCATACGATTAACCACAGTAAACGGAATATTTCAGTGTTCTTTTTGAATGTGGTTCATGCCTATACGAAACCGTTCCATGGTTTCTTCCCTGCCAAGCAAGGCCATACTATCAAACAAGTGCGGACCGGTACCGGCACCCATTAGAAGGAGTCTGCATACGCTGAGGATCTGACCCATATTCAGACCGTTTTTTGTGATCCAGTCTTTAACCAGGCTTTCGACATATTCCGATATGAAAGAATCTGAATCTTCAAACAGGTTTATCAGCTCTTGTATATGCCCGGGAGTATCTTTTTTCCATCTTTTCCCGATGATCTTTTCATCATAGGCTTCCGGTCTTTTAAAGAAGAACCAGGAGTGTTCCCAAAGTTCATCAATAAAAGAAACCCGTTCTTTAATCAATCCGCAAACTTTTACAAGGTAATCATGATCTGGCGCAATATTTTTTTCTTCAAGCGATGGCCTGAACAGATCCGCCAGTTCTTCATTGCTTTTTTTCCTGAGGTATTGTTGGTTGAACCACCTGGCTTTCCCGGGGTCAAACCGGGAGCCTGCTTTAATGATGCGCTCCAGCGAAAAAGCATCTATCAGTTCTTCCATTGTGAACAACTCCTGAGTGGTCCCCGGGTTCCATCCCAGGAATGCCAGAATATTAATAAAGGCTTCAGGAAAATATCCTGCTTCCCGGTAGCCGCTTGAGATTTCACCCGTATCAGGATTCTTCCATTCAAGGGGAAATACCGGGAATCCCAAACGATCCCCATCGCGTTTACTCAACTTTCCCTTACCATCGGGTTTCAGGGTCAGAGGCATGTGCGCAAATTCCGGAGGGTCCCAGCCAAAAGCCCTGTATAACAGAATATGCAATGGTAAAGATGGCAGCCACTCCTCACCCCTGATCACGTGTGATATTTCCATAAGGTGGTCGTCCACCACATTGGCCAGATGATAGGTTGGCAATCCGTCTGATTTAAACAGGATCTTATCATCCAGGGTTGCTGTTTCCACTGAGACCGTACCTCTGACAATATCCTGAAATTCGAGTGTTTCATCTTCCGGAACACGAAACCTGATCACATAGGATTGCCCCCCTTTGATACGGGATTGCACTTCATCACCCGGAAGGTTCAGGCTGTTTTTCAACCGGTTCCTGAATTCTGCATTATAAGTAAAAACCGATTGTTCTTTTTCTTTTTGGGTTCTGAGGGCATTTAATTCCTCAGGTGTGTCAAAAGCATAATAGGCATCACCGTTTTTGATTAACCTGTCAGCAAATTCCTTATACTGTCTTCCGGATTGTCTGTAAGGGCCAAAGTCCCCTCCTTCCTTCACACCCTCATCAATATGTATTCCGCACCATTGGAGGGCTTCATTAACATACTCCTCCGCTCCTTTCACATAGCGCTTTTGATCGGTATCCTCAATCCTGAGGATCATGGTTCCTCCATGTTTGCGGGCATATAAATAGTTGAACAAAGCTGTTCTCGTCCCACCAATATGTAGTGGCCCGGTAGGACTTGGAGCAAAACGCACCCTAACTGGTTTTGTTGTCATATCATTGTGGTATACATTTTACAAAGATAGTGAGTTCAACAAAACTCACTTTGTCTGAAAAAGAGAAAAACGTTGATGCCAGAATATTCCTTACATTAGCTCTGGTAAAGAAGCATGAATTAAATCTTTTTTTTACGGTTGTATTTATATTAATTTCGGAAAATAAAATGTGATGAATTGTATTCCAACCAGGAATTCTGAGCATTAAAACTGATTTAAAACTCTAACATATTAATTACCTGGCTTTATTACAAGGATGAAAGCACTCGTAAAGGCAAAACCCGTAAAAGGGATATGGATGGAAGAGATACCTGTACCGGAACCCGGGATCAATGATGTGATTGTAAGAATCAGAAAAACAGCCATATGTGGTACGGATCTCCACATCTATCTGTGGGATGAATGGGCAAAGAAAACTATAAAAACCCCAATGGTGATTGGTCACGAATACATGGGAGTGGTCCATCAAACCGGTTCGGGGGTTAAGAATGTAACTATCGGTGACCGCGTTACCGGCGAGGGCCATATTGCCTGTGGTTATTGCCGCAATTGCCGGCGTGGCAAAAAACATGTATGCCAGAATACCATCGGGGTTGGAGTAAACCGCGATGGTGCTTTTGCAGAGTATGTATCCATTCCGGCCGGGAATATCATTCACCTTGATGACAGGATCAGTGATGAAATTGCCTCCATCATGGATCCTTTTGGTAATGCTGCTCATACGGCACTTTCATTTTCCGTCCTGGGGGAGGATGTTCTTATTACAGGAGCAGGTCTGATTGGAAGCATGGCTGTTGCCATCTGTAAATTTGCAGGTGCACGATATATCGTAGTGAGTGACTTAAGTGATTCACGACTGAAAATAGCAAAAGAATTAGGAGCCACAAAGACTGTTAACCCCTCCAAAGGAGAAAAAATTCAGGACTGTGTTAAAGCACTGGGAATGGCTGGTTTTGATGTTGGCCTGGAGATGTCGGGATCATCCGAAGCCATTAATGAAATGATTGAAAACATGTACAACGGATCGAAAATTGCTCTCCTTGGAATCTTACCTAACGACACAAAAGTGCCCTGGGACAAAATAATATTTAAAGCATTAAGCCTCAAAGGAATTTACGGAAGGGAAATGTTTGAAACATGGTACAAGATGGAACAAATGCTTATTTCCGGGCTGGACATTTCACCGATCATTACCCATCGATTAAGTGCTGAAGATTTCCAGGCAGGTTTTGATGCAATGGAATGCGGAGACAGTGGAAAAGTAATTTTAAATTGGGAATAATAAAAAATGTACGGGAAATTTAAAAAACATCTGGAACATCAATTAAACGGGATGCGTGAAGCCGGGCTTTACAAAGAAGAACGGATCATTACCACCCCCCAGAACATAGAAATTGAAACCACACAAGGTTTGAACGTCCTGAATTTCTGTGCGAACAATTATCTGGGTTTATCCTCGCACCCCCGTGTAATTGAAGCTGCAAAAAGAACGCTCGACACTCACGGATTCGGCATGTCATCCGTACGTTTTATTTGTGGCACACAGGACATCCATAAAGAACTTGAAGAAAAGCTGTCCGGTTTTTTGGGAACGGAAGACACCATTCTTTATTCATCGGCCTTTGACGCCAACGGGGGTGTATTTGAACCCCTGCTGGACTCAGAGTCAGCCATTATTTCGGATGAATTAAACCATGCTTCCATCATTGATGGTGTGAGACTTTGCAAAGCAAAAAGGTACAGATACCGCAACAACAACATGGAAGATCTTGAGGAGCAGTTAAAGCAAGCCGATAAGGATGAGGCAAAGTATAAACTGATTGTCACCGATGGGGTATTTTCCATGGATGGCATCGTTGCCCGGGTTGACAATATCTGTGATATCGCAGAGAAATATGATGCACTGGTAGTGGTGGACGACTCCCATGCCACTGGTTTTGTTGGCAAACACGGGCGTGGCAGTGCCGAACACTGCAATGTTTTGGGCCGGGTTGATATCATAACCACTACTTTTGGAAAAGCTCTGGGAGGAGCCTCCGGAGGATGTGTATCAGGAAAAAAGGAGATCATTGACATGCTTCGGCAAAGATCGAGGCCCTATTTGTTTTCTAACTCACTGTCCCCGGTAATTGCCGGAGCCACTCTGGAAGTCCTTAAGATGTTAACAGAGACCACCCAACTCAGGGACCGGCTGGAGCAAAATACCAGAATGTTCCGGGAAGGCCTGGAAAAATCCGGTTTTATAATTGTCCCGGGAAGCCATCCCATTGTACCCATCATGTTGTTTAATGCAAAGCTATCGCAGGATGTATCCGGGGATCTCTACCGGGAAGGCATTTATGCCATTGGATTCTTTTTTCCGGTAGTGCCAAACGGGCAGGCCCGGATAAGGATACAGATCTCTGCAGCGCATGAACGGCGCCATCTTGATAAAGCCCTGGAAGCATTTACAAGAGTTGGGGAAAAATATGAGATCCTTGGATTGACCAGGCAGGAAATCATTGCTAAGTACGGATTGTAGGGAGTTGTTTATTGGTTGAGGGGTTGAGAAGTTGAAGAGGATGTCCAAAAACGGACATCAGGCTTAATTTTAGCTGCAAAATAGCAGATTTCAGCACCTGAGTTTGATTGCTGGCTGCGTCAAGCCCCAATCGGGGCGGAAGATAATAGCCCCGGGCGATGCCCGGGGTATCCCGTACCATCATGAAACCGGTCCGTGAGGGATGTTGGAGCAGGGTACAGGTACAAATACGGACCGGATTAGTAAAAGGCCGGTTTCATCAATCCCCCTTAAGAGGACATCTGTTTTTGGACATCCTCAGGGGTTGAACTGAAAGACCTGAATACCATCTCCGGTTGAATTGGGGATATCCATAATTTATTCCGGGAAACCAATTACTTTACCGGAGGATCTTACCCACACTTGGTGTGTCCGCACTCGCCACATATCAGGCACCCTTCCTGATATACCAGGTTGGTTGATTGGCATTCGGAGCAGGATATACCGGATGCGGCTTCGGTACCATCCGGTATGAATTTCTTCAACGCACGTTCAACCCCGGTTTTCCACGAGTTGATATTTTCACTGTCAAGCTGAAGTTTGGATACCAGGTCCACTACATTTTTAAGGGGCATGCCATGTCTCAAAATTCCGGAGATCAGTTTGGCATAATTCCAGTATTCCTTATTAAACATATGAGACAGTCCGCCCACAGTGTTCCTGTAGCCATACTTATCGGTATATTGAAAGTCATACCGGTTATTCCCTGATTCATCCCGGGTTTTGAGGATGCTCCCTTTAACGATGGATTTGGGAATTGCCAGCACGTCTTCATCCACAATTCCTGTAAAGATCTCATACGGCCGTCCGTTAAGAATGCCCACAAAGGCAATCCATTTGTCATTATTATTCTGGAAACGTACCACTTCCGCTCCCAGTGTTTTAGGCCGTTTAGGAGAGTTAAATTCCTGCTGTGCATCCCCTTTCTGATTATAATCCGAGGCAACAAGGACACCGGAACGGGAACCATCCCTGTACACGGTTGCACCTTTACATCCTGTATCCCAGGCCGTCACATACAAATGGCCGACCATGTCTTCCGAAACATCCTGCGGAAGATTCACTGTCACACTTATGGAATGGTCTACCCACTTTTGTATGGAGCCCTGCATTTTTATTTTTGCCACCCAATCCACATCATTTGATGTGGCCTGGAAATAAGGGGATTTTTCTATCAGTTTTTGAATTTTTGCCTCGGAATAATGCATGACATCATTGACATTGTAACCATTCACCTTCAGCCATGTCTGGAATTTATGATGGAACACATTATATTCCTCCCATGCATCGCCCACTTCATCCACAAATGAAACCTTAACATCCGCATCATTAGGATTTACTTTTCTTCTTCGTTTATAAACCGGAAGAAATACGGGTTCAATCCCGGATGTGGTTTGAGTCATCAGGCTGGTGGTCCCTGTAGGCGCAATGGTAAGGAGGGCTATGTTCCGCCGGCCCTTCTTCTCCATGTCGTCATATAAGGCCGGATCGGCTTTTCTCAGTCGTTGTATGAACGGATTATTCTTTTCTCTTTGAATGTCAAAAATCGGAAAGGCTCCCCGTTCTCCGGCCAGGTTTACTGATGCCCTGTACGCCTCCAGTGCAAGGGTTTTATGCACTTCAATTGAAAAATCTATGGCGTTATCACTTCCGTATTGCAATCCGAGGGCAGCCAGCATGTCGCCTTCAGCTGTGATGCCGATTCCTGTACGGCGGCCTTCCCGTGCTTTGATCTTTATATTTTCCCACAGGTTGCGCTCTACTCTCTTAATCTCATCAACCTCAGGATCTTTATTGATCTTATTAAGAATGAAATCCACTTTCTCAAGTTCCAGATCAATAATGTCATCCATAATCCGCAGGGCATATCCCACATGCTCTTTAAACAGGTTAAAATCAAATTTTGCCTTTGAAGTAAACGGATCCTTCACAAAAGAATAAAGGTTGATGGCCAGAAGCCTGCAGCTATCGTATGGACAGAGAGGTATTTCACCACAGGGATTTGTTGAAACAGTTGTATATCCAAGGTCGGAGTAACAATCCGGAACAGATTCACGGATTATAGTATCCCAGAACAGGATTCCCGGTTCTGCTGATTTCCAGGCGTTGTGCACAATGTTATCCCACAATTTTCTCGCTCTGACTTTTTTTGTGAAAACCGGATTATCCGAATCCACCGGGAATTGTTGCACGTATTTCTTATCCTCCACTACGGCCCTCATGAATTCATCATCGATCCTTACAGAGATGTTTGCTCCGGTTACTTTGCCTTTTTTAAGTTTGGCATCAATAAAAGCAGTGGAATCAGGATGTTTGACAGATATGGTAAGCATCAAAGCCCCTCGTCGTCCGTCCTGGGCCACTTCCCTGGTGGAGTTTGAATACCGTTCCATAAACGGAACCACCCCGGTGGAAGAAAGGGCGCTGTTCAGTACCGGGCTTCCTTTGGGCCTGATGTGAGACAGGTCGTGGCCTACTCCTCCCCTTCTTTTCATCAGTTGCACCTGTTCCTGGTCTATCTTCATAATGGCTCCATAAGAATCTGAAGATCCTTCGCTGCCAACCACAAAACAATTGGACAGGGATGCAATCTGATGGTTGTTTCCTATCCCGGTCATTGGTCCACCCTGGGGAACAATATAATTAAAGCCTTCTAAAAGCTTATAGATCTCTTCATCTGATAGTGGATTTGGATAGTTCTTTTCAACTCTTGCAATTTCAGATGCAAGTCTTTGGTGCATGTTGTCCGGAGTCAACTCATATAAATTCCCGTCAGAATCTTTTAATGCGTACTTATTCACCCAAACCCTGGCAGCCAATTCATCGCCTTTAAAATATTTCTTAGAGGCTTTAAAGGCATCCTCAAAAGAATATGCTTTTAATTTTTTTCCGGTACTCCGTGATTTAACAAGCGTTTCTTTAGTCACAGGATTCTTTAAATCGATGGTTTTTTGTTTGGCATGAGAATCATCCATATGCTAAAATTATCTAAAGCATTGACAGCGTGAAAACTAATAATTGTTGGTTGTATTTAAGTCCGCTATGCAATTTATAAAACGCAAAAAATCTGAACAACACAGATCAATCCATACTTATTAACAATTGGATCAAGTTATTAACGATGTCTTATAACACACTACATATCTGTATTTTATGAATATGTCTGTAAATTGTTAATTGCCGTAATATAAGAACACCAAATTTTTAATTTCCTAAAGACCGGAGTTTCAAAGCCGGAAGTTGGAGCGAAGCAGATCGAAGATGCTAACCGGTAGCATCAGCAAATCCCGACCAAAGCGTTGGGGTCAAGAGATACTGTTTTAGTCCCTTTAGGGACAAAATATTTATAGTTTATCCATAGGATGTTTTAGTGAGTGCCATAGGCCAGGCCTGCCGGAAGGCAGGTACGATATATTATATTGACTTCTGGTTAACATTTTTCTATTCCGGTCCGGCATGACCATTTCTTCTGGTTGGCCTTAAGACCGGACCGTTTTCCTGGTTGCCCGGATACCCAGGGCGATGCCCTGGGCTATTTACATCCCGCCACTTCGGGGGCTCAAATCATTTTATTACCTGGAGATATCCTGATCAGGCGGGGCTGTCTCAAAAGCAACCTAATGGCATCATTCCGTACTTGATACGGAATCTTTGTAATGTGAAAATCAGGCTCTTATGGATTCCTGCTTTCGCAGGAATGATATGTAATCTGACTTTTGAGACAGCCCCTTTGCTTTATTTCAAATACCTGCTTAGAAGATATACCTGAATCCGATCTGAGCCTGCCATCTTGAACTGTTGATGCCAGAATCATCGATAAAGTATTTGTTCGAAGGAGTTGAGAAACTGTAGGTTGGTGTGGATCCGTCTGCAGCAAACCCCTCAAAGTCAATCAGCCTGAACTGACCGTTGGATACATAATACCTGCGCCCCCAGTTTTTATTCAACAAATTGGTAAAATTGAACATGTCAAAGGTGAATTGCAAGGTATGTTTCCTGGGACCGAAATCTGCAAACACGTCCTGAATAAATTTAAGGTCAAGAATGCCAACAAAAGGAAGGCGGGCTCCATTTCGTTCGGCATATTCTCCCCTGTGTTGGCTCAGGTAAGGATCATCCTCAATAAAAGCATTTAAATCGGTCCATTGCTGGCTTGCAGTTGTAGGATCATCAAATACAATTTCGCTCTGACCGGCAGGTATATAGATCAGGTTGTTGTTACTTTCACCATTACCATTCATATCACCATAATCATTGTATATAAATGAATAGGGTCTGCCTGATTGGCCATTGTAATACAAGCTCACGGTGGTTGAGAGGTGGTTCAGGTATTCTTTCCTGTAACTCACGAACCCAACAAAACGGTGTCCCATATCAAAATCAGAATAGGAGAGTTCCAGGTTATTCAAACCATTGACTTGCTCCATATAACGCCACTGTGATGAGTTCTGTGACGAAGTTCCATCATTGATGGCTTTCGCCCTTCCATAGGTATAGGCCACCATGGCCGTAAAGCCACTTTTAAAGGGCTTCTGCAATTGTATTGTAAGGTTATAGGTAAAGCCCTTATTGGTATTGGTTCCCACCATCACCCTGGTATAATCTCCATCGATCCGCGATTCATCCCAATAGGGCCTGTTATCAGCACCTGTCAGGTTTCTTAACGGATCCTTGGGAACGTTCATGTTGTAATACAAAACATTGTTGATGGTTTTGGTAAACATACCTTCCAGGGTAAGAATGATCCCAAGGGGCAGTTTTTGGTCGTAACCGGCATTGACCCTGAACATTTGCGGGAACTTAAAGTCCTTGGCAAACAGGTCTATCTGGCCACCCCATGGATCGTCAGTACCTCCAAAATCAGCACGTTTATACTGGTTGTCCCATTGTGGCCTGAAGAAGATATCCGTACCCCAGTAACTCCTGTGATACACACCGCCGATGGTGGTTCCGTTGTTTGTATAGGAACCGCCCGGCCATACAAGTGGAAGGCGGCTGGTAAAGATCCCGAGGCCACCCCGCAATTGAGTTGAAGCATCTCCTTTAATATCCCAGTTGAAACCCACACGGGGCGAAAACAACAAACGGCCTTTAGGCATTTGGCCTGCCTGGGCGCCAAACATATCCCAACCTTCAGCTTCTAAAGCCGGTTTGGTATTCTGATTGAAATTCACATCTTCTTCCGGCTGTTTCAGGAACAGGGGCATATCAACGCGTAAACCTGCTGTTATTTTCAGGTTATCGTTTACCTGGATCTCATCCTGGGCATACAGGCCCCATTGCAGCAGACTGAATTCAGCAGCAGCTTTGGAGCCGTCGCCGGTTATATCGTCAACCAGTGAGTAACCTCTTTCATACTGGTAGGCCGGCACTTCACCCCCGCTGCCATCACCTGCACCGGTTACGGTCAGAAAATCAGCTATGGAACTATATCTGTATTCACCAAAGTTCTTTCTCATAAAGAGGTTATAGGTTTTTGAATACTCAATATTGGCACCTACCGTAATGGTATGTTTTCCTTTGTATATGGTGAAATTATTGGTCAGTGTCAGGATATCCTGATCCAGTTGATTGGCGGTTGAATAGGGTTCGGAACCGGCATAAATGGTGGCCGAACCATCATAGATCCGCAGGGCTGGAAAGTTCTGTCCGAGAGGATCTCTGCTATCGCGAACAGAGGTAAATCCAAGGATCAGATTGTTTGAAAAACCATCATAATTACTCTTTAATTCAACTGCTGAAGAGTTGGTTACGCTGGGAAAATACACTGAATTATTTTCAAAGCCTACTGAACGGCCGCTCGAGGAGCTAACTCTGAACGCTTCGTTATTGGTATAGGAATGCCTGGCTGTGAGTTTATGATGCTGGCTGATGTTCCAGTCCAGCCGCAGGAGAAATTTATCAGAATTCAGCTTTCGTGTTTTGTCTTTCCAGGGCCCCGGTTCATAACCTAAGGAACGCAGCTTGGTTGCAACCTGATCGATTCCTGCCTCCCCACTGTCCCCTTGGTATGGTCCGTTAAAAGACTGGGGAGTCACATCCCGTTGCATTTCAAAACTGGTAAAAAAGAACAGTTTGTTCTTTATAATGGGTGCACCAATACGGGCACCTGTGGTAAATGAGGTAAAGTCCGGGAGTCTTTGCCTGTCAATATCCTCAATTGTCTCATCATCGGTTGGCTGCCGGCCTGCCAGTCCCTGGTGTCTGAAAAGGTAATATACAGAGCCTTCAACCCTGTTTGAACCACTCCTGGTTACGGCATTGATACTGGCGCCTGCAAATCCCGACTGACGCACATCATAAGGCGCCAGGGTGATCTGGAACTGTTCAATGGCATCCATACTGATTGGCGTGCCACCGGTCTGGCCACCATTGGTTCCGGTTGCGGCCAGTCCAAAAACATCATTATTGACGGCTCCGTCAATAGAAATAGCATTATAACGGTTATTGATACCGGCAATAGAAATAACGCCATCACCCATAATAGAAGCCTGGGGAGTCAGCCTGGCAAAATCGGTCAGATCCCTGGCAACTGTAGGCAACACATCAATTTGTTCATTGCTGATAACTGTTTCCGCGCCGGTCCGGTTGCCGTCAAAGGCATTATATTCTCTCGTCCGGGTCCCAACAACAGCCACTTCAGCCAGCTGCACCGCAGATTCTCCAAGGGTAATATTCAGACGGAATGTTTGCCCCAGAGACAGATAGATGCCACTTTTCTCGTAAGGCTCGAATCCAATAAAGGATACCGTTACTTTATAAGGTCCGCCAACATTCATATTGGGCAGACGAAAATATCCCTGGGCATCAGAGATGCCTCCGAATTGTGATCCTGTAGGCGTGTGTACGGCCATGACCGTAGCGCCCGGCAAGGGCCCACCATCAGTATCAGTGATTTTTCCATTCATCCCTGATGTGGTAGTACCCTGACCAAAAGATATGGCAGATGCTATAAAAAACAGCATCGCCCCAAGCATAACTTTGATCTTCACTTTCATAATTATTTGGTTAGGTTAAAAAAAATAGTTTGGTAAATTAAATTTATGGTTAAAAAAACAGATACTTCAAATTAAATATTGATGCAAACGATTGCAATACGCTTATTCTTCATTTCCACGGGAAAGCCTATGATTCGGGGAGTAAAGGAATTAAATTTAGATAAAAAACAGAGTTCTAAAATCTTAAAGAATTAACAAAATATCAACAATGGATTTGGTGGCTCCCAGGTGATCGTTCACATAAGATTTTGCTATGTTCCCTGATTTTTTAATAGTTTGAGGATTGCTTATAAGGCTGGTCAGGGTGTTCATTAATTCTTCATAACTTGAAATAGTATAAGCACCCTTATTTTCAATCAGATCATTGGCTTCCTGAAATTTCTTGAAACAGGGTCCGAAAATGACCGGAATTCCATATGTAGCCGGCTCCAGAATATTGTGAATACCCTTTCCAAAACCTCCCCCGATATAAGCCAGATGGCCATATCCATACAAAGAGGATAACAGGCCGATATTATCAATCAGAAGCACCTTGATATTTTCATCCATATTCTCATCAGCTTCCGAGAACCTGATGAACGGAACTTTCAGATTTGAGGTAATATACCGAAGGCGACCTTCGTGAATCTCATGTGGCGCCAGTATCCATTTGGTTCCGGAGTCCGATTCATTAATGTACCTGACCAATAATTCCTCATCTTCCTTCCAGGTGCTTCCGGCAACAACAACGGTTTTATCACTTGAGAAAGATTCTGCAACGGGAATGGATTTCCTGTTTTCTGCTAAATGAACCACGCGGTCGAATCGTGTATCTCCGGCTACCATCACATTCTGAAAACCATGTGCTGATAGCAGGGATGCAGACTGCTTGTTCTGAACGAATAAATGTGTGAAATATCCCAGAACTTTTCGGAATGAGGTTCCGTACCATTTGAAAAACCAGTGCGAGTCCCTGAAATTTGCTGAGATCAAATATGTGGGGATGTTCCTGTTATGCAACTGCTCCAGGTAATGGTACCAGAATTCATATTTTATAAAAACCGCAAATCCGGGATGAAAATATTCCAGAAACTTCAGGGTGTTGCACTTGAAATCAACAGGCAAATAAAGAACCCTGTCAGCATATTGGTAATCCTTTCTGATCTCATAACCCGAGGGCGAGAAAAATGTCAATAAAATAAAGGTGTCAGGCTTTTTCTTCCTGTAGGCTTCAATAACCGGGCGTCCCTGCTCAAACTCACCCAGTGAGGCACAATGAAACCAGGCCACGGGTTTATCAATTCTTTCGCCCGATTTCAGGATTGCCCTGCTTTGCCGTTGTCCCATGATCCAAAGCCGGGCTTTCCTGTTAAACAAGGAAGCAGCCAGAATTCCCAGGTAATATCCCCGGATTAACAGACCATATACAATATTAAACATATTTTGAGTGCCCGTTCAGGAACATAAAACCACGACTAAAAACCTTTTGCGAAAGTAGGAAATTTAACAAAATCTTCCTTTTGAAAATGAATTATTTCCAAAAGTTTGATTGAATCAGAATGCTGCAAGGAGAAGTTCAATATCTTTCGACATGATCCCGAATTTATTCCCGACAAAACGGTTGGTAAGGATTCCGTTATAAACATATATTCCTTTTCTGAGTCCGGCATCCTCTCTTAAATGTGTTTGTAAACCACCGGAATTACCAATTTGTAAAAGGATTGGTGTAAAGACATTGCTTAATGCTATGGAAGCCGTCCTGGCTACCCGTGCGGGTATATTTGAAACTGCATAATGAATAACGTCATGTTTTATAACCACGGGATTTTTGTGATTGAGGCATTCTGAGGTTTCAACACATCCTCCCTGGTCGATGCTGATATCCACAATCACAGATCCTTTTTTCATCTTTTTCACCATTTCTTCGGTGATGTAATATCTGGGTCCTTCATCTACCAGGTGCACGGCTCCGATGACAATATCGGCCGATTTCAGAGTTTTTTCAAGAACCTGCGGATGAAAAATAGATGTGTGCAGGCGCTGACCTATATGGTTTTGCAGCCGCCTCAATTTATGCACAGAACTGTCAAAAATCTTCACCGTTGCACCCAATCCCAGGGCGGCCCTGGCAGCAAACTCTGCCGCCGTTCCGGCGCCCAGAATAACCACTTCGGTGGGAGTGATCCCGGTAATGCCACCCAGCAATACACCTTTCCCCTTATGTACATTACACAGATATTCCGATGCAAGCAAAACAGAAGTAATGCCGGCAATTTCACTCATAGAGCGAACAACCGGGAAGCGGTCATATTGGTCTTTAATGTTTTCAAATGCAATTCCTGAAATTTTTTTCCTGATCAAATCACGGAAATAAGACTCTTTTTGAGTGGCCACATGAAGGGAAGAGATCAGAACCTGGCTGCCTTTTAACAGGGCCAGTTCTTTATCCGTAAGTGAGGCTACCTTTAGGATGACATCACTTTGAAAAATCTCCTTGCCCGAGTCAACGATCATCCCTCCGCATTCACTGTAATCGGTATCAAGATAACTGGCTTCTTTCCCTGCGTTGGTTTCAATCCTGACCTCATGTCCATTGTTTACCAGTAATTCAACTGCTTCGGGAGTCAGGCAAACCCTGGTTTCGTATTCAGAAGATTCTCTGGGAATTCCAATCGATAAGGTTTTACTTTTCCTTGCGGTTTCAATCATCTCTTCCTGCGGAAGCAACCTGCTTCTTCCAAACTTAATACCGGGGTTCTTTTCGGGATCGGTCATTCCTGTACGTGTTTAAAAATCGTGATTGAAAGGAGTATCCTAAAATACGACAATTAAGAAAAGAAATCAAATCAACCCCGGTTATTACTTCGTAAAACCGGTTACTCACCCCATGACTATCAGAGCAGAGGGTTCTGAGAAACCATAAATCTAAAGGGTTTGATCCACGGAGATGATTCTGGCACCATCTTTCCCAACTTTAACTGATACCCTGACCGTATCCTGGGGCAAAAGGATTTCAATCAATTCAGGCCATTCGATAAAGCAATAGTTATGCTGGTAAAAATACTCTTCATAGCCAAGATCAAACACTTCGTTGACGGATTCAATCCGGTAAAAATCAAGATGAAAAACTTTCCTGTTTTGAGATGTTGTGTATTCATTCACCAAAGCAAATGTAGGGCTTGTAACCACATCCTCAACCTGAAGCCGTTTACATAATGCTTTAATAAATGTTGTTTT
>CAYOFK010000005.1:0-37617 GCA_964403185.1 uncultured Rikenellaceae bacterium
GGATTCCTGCTTTCGCAGGAATGATATGTAATCTGACTTTTGAGACAGCCCCTTTTTTATTACTAAAATGAAAATTATAATACATATCAGGAATCCGGTGAAAAATTCAGGGGTTTGATTTAAAATTTCTCTATTTTTGATTTTCCACGAGCAACAGTGCTTATTAATCTTTAACCAAATTTTCCTTAACCTGCTTTTATTTGTTTAAAAAAATAAGAATGTTCAAACCGGAAATTCATTTTTATAAACTGTTGGTTGTATCATGTTTGTTCATGATTGCCATGACTGGCTTTTCCAGGGTACGATTGCCTGCAATCCTGCAATCCAACATGGTCCTTCAGCAACAAACTGAAGTAAAACTCTGGGGATGGGCCGAGCCGGATGAAAAAATAAAGATCTCTGTCAGCTGGCAGAAACAAAAACTCAAAACCAGGGCCAATCAACAGGGCGCATGGATGGTAAAGGTCAGAACACGGGAAGCAGGAGGCCCTTACAAGATAAAGATCAGGGGAAAGAATACCATCAGACTTGAAAATATACTGTTTGGTGAGGTCTGGCTATGCTCGGGACAATCCAATATGGATTTTACTATTAACATGCTTGGAGGCTGGGAAGATGATTACTTTGCTGAAGATAAGCTTGATTTCGAAAAGCTTGGCTATCCTGATATCCGCCTCTTTGATGTTGCCAATAAAACCTCTGACATCCCCGAAGCAGATTGTTCCGGGACCTGGTCCTTAACCAGCCTTAAACGGTTAGGGAACTTTAGCGCTGTAGCCTACTTTTTTGGTAGAAAACTGAAAAAGGAGATGAATGTTCCCATAGGCTTGATCGTATCAAGCTGGGGGGGGACTTCAGCTCAGGCCTGGACCAATCCAAATGAGATAGACAGGAATCCATTGCTGGAAACCTACAGGTATGATCCGGCAAAAAAATATAGCCCTCAGGCTGTTCCGGGATCTTTATACAATGGTATGATCCATCCCTTATTAAACCTGTCTTTCAGGGGTGTTATCTGGTACCAGGGCGAAGCCAACCGTAATGATGCTGAAACTTATGCAGATCTATTCCCGGCCATGATAAATAGTTGGAGAGAAGATTTTCAACAGGGAACATTCCCTTTCTATTATGTTCAGATCGCTCCGTTTCGCTATGCCGAACCTATGGTTGGGGCCCTCATCCGGGAAGCTCAATTAAAAAGTCTCAGTACTCCGAATACCGGGATGGCAGTCACCCTGGATATCGGCAATTTTAATGACATCCACCCTGTGAACAAGCAGGAAGTTGGCAGGAGACTTGCATTGCTTGCCCTGGCACAAACCTATGGGTTTCAGGATATCGTGTATTCAGGACCGGTATTCAAAAAGGCCTTTTTTGAAGAATCACCGTGGCTGGAGGGATTAATGGGTGCACGACTGGAATTCACTCATATTGGGTCGGGCCTTGAACTGAGAGACGACGTAAACGGATCTTTCATGATTGCCGGCAGTGATGGAGTGTTTAAAAAGGCCCGGGCCCGGATAATGGGAGATGAATTGTATGTCTGGAGTACAGAGATCAGGGAACCAAAGGCCGTAAGGTATGCATTTGAGAATACCCCTCATGCCGTACTCTTTAACAATGAAGGCTTACCGGCTTCATCATTCCGCACCGATAATTTTAAAATAATAACAGCCGGTGTGGACTTGGAAATTATGAATATCAATCCGGGAAAATCGGTTGCAATTCAAATCATCACAAAACCTGAAGGCCTGGATATCAGGTATACCCTTAACGGTACGGATCCCGATCGTTATGATCCTTTATACTCCGGTCCTGTAAAACTGGACCGCACTAGTGAGATCAGGGCCCGCGCTTACGATGGAAACGTTCCCTCAGAAATGGTTGCACGATCAAAGATCCACTTTCATTTGGCCGCCGGAAGGCCCATTAATCCGGTTACAATATTCAGCCAAAAATACCCGGCCAGGGGTTCAGAAACTCTTGTGGATGGCCTGCGGGGAACGAATTCATATAATGATGGACAATGGCTTGGATATGAGGGCAATGACCTGGAAGTGATAATCGACCTTGAGAATATAAAAGCTATAAAAAGAATTTCCGCAGGATTTTTGCAATCCACTCCTGCCTGGGTATTTCTCCCTGAACAGGTTGTTTTTTACAGTTCCACGGATGATGAGGTGTTTAACCCGCTGGGTTCTGTAAACCATAGAGAAAATCCAAAACTGCCCGGAACCATTATTTATGAGTTTGAGTTGGAACCAGGAGTGGATGCCCGTTTTATTAAGGTGAAAGCTAAAAACATGGGGGTGTGTCCCTCATGGCACCCTGGTGCAGGGGGAAAGGCATGGATATTCTGTGATGAGATCATTGTAGAGTAGAACTTTAGTTTACAAAAATGCATAAGAGGAATACCACCGTAACTTATTTGGTTCTCTTTCTATTTCTGTTTGCATCGGGTTGCCAGAGGACAGCCAGGAGCTGGATCCGGATCAATCAATTGGGATACCTGGCAGATGCGAAAAAAGTGGCAGTTCTGATCAGTCACAGGCATCTCAATATAGAATCATTTACGGTGGTTGATGCAGACTCCGGAAATGAACTGAAGACCATTTACAATGTGCAAAAATATACCGGTCCTACTGTTTTTAAATCCTGTTATTATTTCGATTTTTCGGAGCTTACTACCCATGGAAACTACTATCTGAAAGCTAAAAGTATTAGATCGGAACCATTTAAAGTTGGTGACGATATATACTCCGGTGCGGCCGATTTTTTACTTCATTATATGAGACAACAGCGGTGTGGATACAATCCTTATTATATGGATTCATGCCATACTCATGATGGTTTTATTGTATTTCATCCCGATCCGGCGGTGGATTCCACTTATATTGATGTTACCGGAGGCTGGCATGATGCAGCAGATTACCTGCAATATGCTAAAACATCGGTCAATGCTGTTTTTCAGATGATTCTTGCTTATTCTATGCATCCTTATGCTTTTGGTGACGGCTACAATGCGGAGGGTCTTGAGGAACCGAATGGAACCCCGGATATTGTTGATGAGGTGAAGTGGGGTTTGGAATGGATGTTGAAAATGTATCCTGAGAACGGGGTTCTATTTAAGCAAATAGCCGATGACCGTGACCATGCAGGATTCAGATTACCCATGCACGACTCTGTGAATTATGGAAAAGGGCTTGAACGGCCTGTTTATTATAGTACGGGCGAAATACAGGGATATGATGACCGCTTAAACCGTACCACCGGAAAGGCATCACTGGCCGGAAAATTTGCCTCGGCTTTTATGGCTGCTTCAATACTTTTTGAAGACCAGGACCCTGACTATTCCGGTATTCTTAAAGAAAAAGCTTTACAGGCTTATGAATTGGGGAAGGCTTATCCGGGATATTGCCAGACCAATCCATGCGGAGCTCCATATTTCTATGAAGAAGAGAACTGGGTGGATGATATGGAACTGGCCGCCACCCAATTATATATCGGGACCCGTGATGCCACCTTTTTGCATGAGGCTCGTACCTATGGCTCTATGGAGCCTGTAACTCCATGGATGGGAGCGGATACGGCACGCCATTATCAGTGGTACCCTTTCCTGAATCTTGGGCATTATTTTTTGGCCGTAAATGAGACGGGAACTGACAGTAAAGTCTTCACAAATTATTTGCGGGAGGGATTGGAGGCCATTGAAAAAAAAGCGTCTGAAAACCCATTCTATATCGGAGTTCCCTTTATATGGTGTTCCAATAACCTGGTAGCAGCCACGCTTACACAATGCTGTTTATATAGAAAAATTACCGGGGATACCGCATTTCTGAGAATGGAGGCCGCACTCAGGGATTGGCTGTTCGGATGCAATCCGTGGGGAACCAGCATGATCATTGGCCTTCCGGACAATGGCGATTATCCTGCCGATACCCATTCTTCCCCGGGATATATTTTAAAGCGGTCAACACCCGGGGGCCTGGTAGATGGCCCGGTATACCCGGGTATATTTAATAGTCTTAAAGGATTGTACCTGTCCGGACCTGATGAATATGCAGCAGTTCAACCCGGTTTTGCCGTATACCATGATGATTTTGCTGATTATTCAACAAATGAACCTACTATGGATGGAACAGCCAGCCTGACCTATTATCTTTCCGCATTGGAAAAAGAAGGTCTGGATTTAAACCAGGAACCATAACACATTTCAAATGAGTATTACAATAACAATGAAAAAACTGCCGGGGACCATACAAATATTCGGAATCTTCCTGGCTCTGCTAATGTACACAGCCTGTACAACAGGACCTGAGAAAGGCAACAAAAATGATGTGCTTGTCAGGTTTGCAGTGGCATCAGACGGCCATTACGGACAGCAGGATACGGACTATGAAAAGAATTTTGACAGGCTCATTGATCACCTGAACCATGAATACTCAGAATCCGGATTGGATTACACATTTCTTGTTGGAGATATTTTTCACAACGACCCGGAACTATTACCGGCGGTAAAGAAAAAACTGGATGGATTGATTATGCCCTATTATGCCATCAGGGGGAATCATGATATGGCCGGGGATTGGGAGAAAACCTGGGGCTATCCTGATAATTTCGATTTTAGCGTGGGGGACTATGCCTTTGTGCTGGCATCCACCTCCGATGTGACGGGAACCTATTTATGTGCCGATAAAGATTGGTTATGGGAACGGCTTGATGCATATCAATCAAAAAAAGGTGTTTTTGTGTTTATGCATATTACACCAAAAGACTGGACAGGAGCCGGTATCAATTGTCCCGGGATCCGTGATTGCCTTGAAGCACACACAAATGTTGTGGCCGTATATCAGGGGCACGATCACCGTGAAGATTCCATGAAAATGTGGAACGGCATTCCCTATTATTTTGACGGACATTTTGGAGGGAGCTGGGGAGTTTCCCATCCCGGATACCGGATCGTTGAAGTTAATACGGATGGAAGCATTCGTACCTATCAATACAATATGGAAATAGATCCCATCTCTAATGAGCACCTGCAACATCTGGCTTTTCTCAAAAAGGGAAAGCTGCAAATACCTCCTTCTGAAAAATACAATCCCGGACCTTTGTCTCTTACTGACGGACAGTTTGGGAGTTTGCGTTTTAATGATGGTCGCTGGACCGGTTTTGAAGGAGATGATTTTGTGTGCTCCGTCGACCTGGGAATCGTCAGTGAAGTAAATGTCATTCAGATTGATTTTCTTGTTCGTATGGCTTCATACATTTTCCCGCCCCGTGAAATCTGCATTGAAGGTTCTGTGGATGGTACAGCTTTTGAGACACTTATTAACGAGCAATATTCTGAACCTGGCAGCCAGGCACCGGTGTCAAAACAAAGAATAATGATTAAGGTTGATGGCAAACCTTTCAGGTATATTAGAATTTCAACAAAAAACCAGGGTACCTGTCCTGATTGGCATGACGGGAAAGGTGATAAGGCATGGCTTTTCATCGATGAGATAGTAATAAAGTGAAAAGCAAAAATTTAAAAGTAAAAAAAGAGGATGAGGGATTTGAGACTGAGAATATTACGATTTGCAGTTCTTTTCATGGGCATGGGTATTGCCGTATCTTCATGTCGCAAGGAAGATCCGCCACCACCCGGTCCGGAACCACCGGGGGGAAATTATAAAATTGTAGCTTATTTGCCAGGTTGGGGGGCCGTGGATTTTAATGCCATACCTGTTGATCACCTCACTCACATAAGCTATGCGTTTGCCAACATCAGAGAGGGGAAAATATATTCTGAATTGGATAATGATTCACTGTATCTTACAAATCTGGTGAAACTGACCAATTCCAATCCTGACCTCAATATCCTGATATCCGTTGGCGGAGCCACCTGGTCGGGAGAATTTTCTGATATGGCGTTAACAGATTCTTCCCGGAGTGTTTTTACGAACAGCGTCCTGAACTTTATTAATAAATATAAACTCGATGGAGTGGACCTTGACTGGGAATTCCCGGGATCCTCACTGGCAGGAACCTACAGGCCGGAAGATAAGGAAAACTTTACATTTTTACTGCAAAAACTGAGAACTCAACTGGATTCTATGAGTGCAGCGGATATGCGTACACAATCAAAACCTTATCTGCTGACCATTGCCTCTGGCGCTTCATCCTGGTTTACCGGCCTGATAGAGATGGATAAGGTAACACCCTTGCTTGACTTTTACAATGTAATGAACTATGATTACATGGGTTCCTGGAATTCTACCACCGGACACCACACCAATCTGTATCCGTCAAACTTTGATCCCGGTTCAAAGTTCAGTACTTCCATCTCAGTGGGTATCTATCTTGCAAAAGGAGTACCCCGGGAGAAAATAATAGTGGGTGCGGCCTTTTACGGGCGCTGGTGGAGTGGGGTAACCGCTCAGAATAACGGGCTGTACCAATCATATACGGGAGGTGCCGGAGCCCTTTCATACAGAGCAATTAAAACCGGCTATATCTCCGATCCCGATTTTCATCGGTACTGGGATCCGGAGGCCAAAGCGCCTTATTTATGGAGTCAGAAGGATAAAATATTTATTACATACGATGATGTATTTTCAATCAAGCAAAAATCCACTTTTGTGAAAGAAGAAAAACTTGGAGGACTGATGTTTTGGGAATACACCCAGGATTACAACAGTGAATTGATGAATGCAGTAATTTGGGGATTTCAATAATAATAAGTCATCATGCTTCTCAATTCCCCCCGGCGATTTGGCCCGGAACAGGTTGGAGCGCTGCGTCGGGGTAGAGAGTCGAAAAGTCAAAAATCAGGATGAGTCAGATTTTATTATGAACAATTTTCTAAAGAACATGAGAAACGTATTGGTTTTTTCCAGCCTCTTTATATTAATTATGTCCTGTACACAGACATCACAGGAATATGTAACCATCCCTGATGATGATGTAGTTTTTGCACCCCATTCATATGTATGCTACCGTACCCCGGTGCCGATCAGGGTGGATGGGACCATTGATGAGCAATCCTGGCTCCAGACAGCATGGTCCGTGGACTTTAAAGATATTGAAGGGGGTAAAAAACCGGAACCACGATACCGTACACGCGTAAAAATGTTATGGGATGATGATTACCTGTATTTTGCTGCGGAGCTTGAGGAGCCGGATATTTGGGCCACACTGCAAAAGCGTGATACGGTGATCTTTTATGATAATGATTTTGAGATTTTTATTGATCCCGATGGAGATACGCATGAGTATTATGAGTTTGAGATGAATGCCTTTGGGACTCAGTGGGACCTCCTGCTTACCAAACCATACAGGGACCAGGGCCGGGCAGTGAATGCCTGGGATATCAAAGGAATACAGGTGGGCGTAAAGATATACGGAACTATCAATGACCCCACAATAAAGGACCAAAAATGGACATTGGAAATAGCCATGCCATGGAAAATACTCAAAGAGTGCGCACCCGAAGGGAGGCGCCCCGAATCAGGTGAACAATGGCGCATGAACTTTTCACGGGTTGAATGGGATGTTGAGGTGCAGCAAGGAAAATATGTGAAAAAAACAGATCCCAAAACCGGCAACCCCCTGCCTGAAAACAATTGGGTGTGGTCTCCTCAGGGATTGATAAACATGCATTTACCTGAATTATGGGGGTTTGTTCAATTCACTGATGTGATGGCCGGGACATCTGAAACGGCTTTTGTAGAAAATCCTGAGGAGCACATAAAATGGGAATTAAGAAAACTATATTACCGGCAAACAAGGTTCTTCGAAAGTAATGGGTTTTATGCCACTGGCACTGAGGATCCTGGCATTATCTCTGGTGCAGTTGGTTCCTTAAATATCCAGACCACCTCCCGAATGTATGAAATGAGCATGCCTGCAACCGGGACCGGTAAAAGATGGTATATACGACAGGATGGACTCATCTGGAAACAATAATAACATGATTGACACATCCTTTTTTGGAAAACGTTTTTTGACCTTCTTTTTTGCTATCGTTGCCGCCCTGGGGGGCTTCTTATTTGGATATGACACGGCCGTCATTTCGGGTACCATCGGTTTTGTACAACAACAGTTCGGTCTGAACACTATCCAGGAAGGATGGTTTGTCAGTTCGGCCCTCGTGGGGTGCCTGGCGGGTGCATTGACGGCCGGAAAGTTCAGTGATATCTATGGCAGGAAAACCATGTTGCTTGTGGCTGCAGCCTTGTTTTTTCTCTCAGCGATGGGTTGTATGATGTCCGCAAACTTTGATATTCTGGTGGTTTACAGGATTGTTGGAGGCCTTGGTGTGGGAATGGCATCCATGTTGTCTCCCCTTTATATTTCTGAGTTCTCACCTCCGCATTTAAGGGGCCGTTTGGTCGCACTGTACCAACTGGCCATAACCACAGGAATTTTACTGGCTTATTTTTCCAATGCGTGGCTGCTTGGTGTCTCCGAACGGCATGTTTTTGCAAATGGCGATGAACTATTCAAACTGGTCATTGACCGGGAAGTCTGGCGGGGTATGTTTGGAAGTGAAATGATACCTGCCGGCCTCTTCTTACTGAGCCTGTTACTGATTCCGGAAAGCCCCCGGTGGTTAGTAAAGCAAAACAAATCGAACAGGGCACTTGCAGCCTTACTAACCATAAATACAGAGGATGTAGCTAAAAATGAGATCCTTGAAATTGAGGAAATGATGGGAGAAACCGGGGTGCCCCTTAAAACTGTATTCAGCGGTAAGTTGCGTCCGGCGATGATCGTTGGCATCTCTCTGGCAGTGCTGTCGCAATTCAGCGGTATCAATGCCATTATATATTATGGCCCGCGGGTGATGACCGGGGCCGGATTGGAGATCAGTAAGGCCCTGGGGGGACAGGTAACCATTGGCATCACCAATGTGATCTTTACATTGCTGGCGATAGCAACTATCGACCGGTTCGGCCGGCGGCCATTGCTCATATTTGGTGCGTCAGGGGCCACCTTATCGCTGGTGATGGTTGGTTTCTATTTTTTTATGGATCTAAACGATCCCATCTTTTTGTTGGTCTTAATATTGCTTTTTATATCCTGTTTTGCATTTTCATTCGGACCTGTTGTCTGGGTTGTTTTATCAGAGATCTACCCTACACGTCTCAGGGGCAGAGCCATGTCTGTTGCTACTTTTGCATTGTGGCTTGCCAATACCATTGTAGGGCAAGTGGTTCCCTGGTTACTTGAGAATGTGGGGCCTGCCGGCACATTCTGGATATTTGCCCTGTGCTGTTCTCCTGCTGCCTGGATTGCCTGGAAAAAACTACCGGAAACCAAAGGCCGGTCGCTTGAAAGCATTGAAAAATTTTGGAAGAGAGGAAGTTGATTTGTTGATCTGATCATGACTTGAATACCTGGAGTTTATAATATTGCTCAAAGAAGAACAATATCTAGGCCATATCCGTGGGGGATGTAATAACCTTCCAGAGTCCTTGTGACCTGGAAGTGTTATGGTAACTATAAATTGATAGTGCTAATAAGTTAAGGTAAAAAATGAACAAATACACATCGATATTCATTCTTCTGGGATTATTCCTGATGACGGGGCATAGCTTTGGTGCCAGCAGGGATTCCATCATTGTAACTACCGAATACGATTACTATACCTCTGAAGATACAGCCAGGATACTGGTTTACATTCCCGGAAATGAAAAACACGGCGAATTTTCAATTCATTATATGGGGGACACTCTGGTCAGCGAAACAGTGGCCACCGGTCTGAACTACTTCTCCGTGGAGATAAAGGATTGGGTAACGGGCAAGCATCTGATGGTTACGCAGTTAAATGCATCAGGCGAATTTAAGGAAACCGCACTGGTGCTGCAAAAGCTGGAACCCCGGTTGAATGAAGTGAAAATAAACAGGACCAACGGGAGCCTGATCGCAGACGGACTTCCTTTCTATCCTTTCGGATTCTATTGCTATTGGCCGGTACAACCCACCCTGCCGGAAGAGGAAGTGGTAAGAGGATTCAATATGCTGTCACCCTACCAGAAAATTGAGGGTAAAACTCTCAATGACCGGAAGAAATATATGGACAGGTGTGCCCGGCTGGGAATGAAAGTGCATTACAACCTGTTGAGTGTGTCCGGAGGGGGTGGGGTTGGATCCGGGCGTCTCAGTGATATTGACCAGGAGGAAAAGCGGCGGCGTCTGATCAGGGAGGTCAACACCTTTAAAGACCATCCTGCATTGTTGGCCTGGTATATTTCAGACGAGCCTGTGGGGCAGGGGATCCCACCGGAACCCTTGATCGAAATGTACAGGTTTATCAAAGAACTGGATCCTTACCACCCGGTCTCTATTGTTTTTATGACACCCCAAAAAGCACAACAATATGCCGGCGCCATGGACATCGTAATGGCCGATCCGTATCCCATACCAGGCAACTCTGTAAGCACAACCGGAAGAGTGACAAAAGAACTGGTATCGGAATTTTATCTTGAAAAGCCGGTCTGGATAGTCCCCCAGGCCTTCGGCGGAAACGAATGGTGGGCACGGGAACCTACAGCGCAGGAGATCCGCGTTATGACCTACCTGGCAATGGTGGAGGGAGCACAGGGCATCCAGTATTTTATCCGGCATGGTATGAATGCCTTTCCTAAGTCTGTAGTTGCATGGAACGAGTGTTCCAATATGGCCCACGAAGTGGCCGAGCTCACACCAGCCCTGTCTCAGGGAACCCTGGTTGCAAGTATTCGGGCCAATCACCGGTCCATCAAATTACGAAGCCTTCTGTATAAAGACTGTCTGACCATCCTGGCGGTAAATACTGAAAATAAACCAAAAGATATCCGGCTTGACCTGGGAGGATTTAGGGACTTTACCAATGCTGAGGTCTTGTTTGAAAACCGGAAAGCAGTTTTGCGGTCAGGAATACTTTCAGATCAGATAGAGGGTTTTGGGACCAGGGTGTACCGCCTGGCAAGGAACACGCACATTACGCAAAAAGACAAATTCCATGAATACAACATGGTAGTAAATCCCGGGTTTGAACAACTGTCCAGTCCCCTGATCCCTTCGGGATCGTATGCCAGGCTCAACGGGGACCGTGGAGCAACATATTTTGTTGATTCAAGGGTGTTTTTTGAAGGCCGGCACGCACTCAGGCTTGTCACACCGGAAGATCATAAAGGGATTGGCCTTTCCTTCTTTCCGGTGGCTGTAAAAAATGGTTTTTCATACACTGTTGAAGTCCGGGCAAAGGCAAAAGACAGGGATCCTCACTGGGAACCCTATGAGCAAAACTGGTTTAGAAGATTGATCAGGAAGATAAAGACCTGGCTTTCCCGCAACAAAACAAAGGACCATACTCAAAAATTTGTATTAAAACTCGGGACCTTGCAGTCGGAAGAATTCGAATTATCCAAAGATTGGAGACGCTATGGTTTCTCTGTGTATGTGGATGATCTGTCCGGTGGGATGCAACGGGTAAGTCCGTATCTGGAATTGCTGAGTGAAGGTACGGCCTGGTTTGATAATTTGCAGGTTTATCCTGACATGAATATAAAAACAAGGGTGCAGGAGGGAGGTATTCAGGTTGTGCTGGAAAACCATCGTAGCGAGGGGTTGATCCGGTATGAAACTGACAGCAGCGCTCCGGATATTTCTTCTCCCGTTTACTCACATCCTTTTACGCTTTACAGATCGGCACATTTGTTTGCCTCAGTATTCGTTAATGATTCCTGCAGGGGGAAATTATATAAGGAGTTGACAGTGCATGACGGTCTGGGCGCCGGGATATCTTTAATAAATAAATACCACGCACGTTACCAGGGAATAGGTAAGCAAACCTTGGTTGACGGGACCCTGGCTTCAAAGTTTTTCAAGGATGCCGGCTGGCTTGGATTTAAAAACCAGGATCTTGCAGCTACCATCGATCTTGGTTTGGAAACCCGCATTAAAGATATTTCTGTGACGTTCTTGCAGGATCATAAAGTGGATATATTCCTTCCCGGCTCTTTAAGTTTTGAGGTATCCGCGGATGGATCGCAGTATGATCAGGTATATCTGCTGGAAAGCATTGAGGCCGGTGATGGTCCGCCTGAAAGAACAGCATTCAGTGAGCAACTCGTGAATGTTGAAGCCCGCTATGTGAGGATCCGGGCAACAAATCGTAAGGAATGGCTTTTTGTGGATGAGATAGTAATTAACAGGAAGTAGACCGGTTCACCTCTGCCCGGCATGAAGATGTGAACTTTTAAGTGTATGGGAACCGGAATAGTGGAATGAAGAGGAATTGACCTTCAAGAGTCCGCAGGACCTGGAAGTGTCATTGCCGGAAGCCGAAGAATGCAAAAGTATTTTAAAGATGGTTGAAGACCAAAAGAGATCCTGACATTCGTCAGGATGACGTGATTATGATTAATAATTTTGAAATGAAAAAAGCATCAATTCTTTTAGGCATTGTATTGGTTCTAATGGTATCATGCACCAATAAACCTCTCATAAACTTCGTTAACCCGTTTATCGGTACCGGAGGTCACGGACATACATACCCGGGCCCCGGTTTGCCGTTTGGCATGATCCAGATCGGTCCGGATACCCGTCTGGATGGCTGGGATGGTTGTTCCGGTTACCATTATTCCGACAGTGTTGTATATGGGTTCAGTCATACCCATCTGAGTGGTACGGGAGCTATTGATTACGGAGATATTTTGTTGATGCCCACCACCGGTCCCTTACAACTTGACAACGGGGCGAAAAGCGGGCACCACGAAGGTTATGCTTCCTCCTTTTCCCATAACCGTGAAACAGCCTCTCCCGGTTATTATTCAGTTCTCCTTGAAGACTACAATATATTTGCCGAACTAACGGCCACCACCCGCACCGGTTTTCACAGGTATGTTTTTCCGGAAACTGAACAGGCGCACATCATCCTGGACCTGGAGCACCGGGATTATGTGACAGAATCGTTTGTGCGGTTTGTAAGTGATACGGAAATTGAGGGATTACGACGGTCAAGAAACTGGGCCAGGGACCAATACGTGTATTTTGTGGCCAGGTTTTCAAAACCGTTTCAGTCTTTTGGGATTTCAAAGGATGGAATAAAATCCGATGGATTGGAATATGGGGAAGGGCAGCGCCTGAAGGCATGGATGAGTTTTGAAACAAAAGCCGGTGAGGAGATAAAGGTGAAAGTGGGCATATCCGCCGTGGATGTCGCCGGCGCCCGGGAAAACCTGAAATCTGAAAGCCCGGGATGGGATTTTAGGGCCGTTCAAACCTCGGCGGAAAAAGCATGGGAGGATGAACTGGGAAAGATCCGGGTGAATGGTGGATCTGAAGCTCAGAGGAGAACCTTTTATACCGCAATGTACCACGCTTTTCTCAATCCCAATATATATATGGATGTAGATGGCCGGTACCGGGGACGGGATCTGGAGATCCACACGGCAGAGGCTATGAATTATTATACCCTGTTTTCTCTATGGGATACCTTCAGGGCCCTGCATCCCTTATTTACCATTCTGGAACCGGAACGGACCAATGATTTTATTAAAACATTCCTGCTCCAGTACAAACAGGGTGGCGCCCTGCCTGTTTGGGAATTATCGGCCAATGAGACCGGTACCATGATCGGTTATCATGCCGTACCGGTTATCGTGGATGCCTGGGTCAAGGGCCTCCGTGGATATGATACCCAACTGGCCCTGAAAGCAATGAAACACAGTGCACAGTTGAACGGGGAAGGACTGGAGTTTTACAGGGAAATGGGATTCATACCAACAGACCAGGAAGTGGAATCGGTGGCAAAAACACTGGAATATGCATATGACGACTGGTGCATTGCGATGATGGCAAAAATACTTGGCGATACAACAGGTTACGAGGAATATATCAGAAGGGCGCAGTATTATAAAAATGTGTTTGACCCGGAATCAAGGTTCTTCAGAGGCCGGGTGAATGGAGGCTGGTACGCTCCATTCGATCCCTTTGAAGTGAATTTCAATTATACCGAGGCCAATGCCTGGCAATACCGGTATTTTGTTCCCCAGGATATTTCAGGACTCATGGAACTGTTGGGTGGTGAAACCGGCTTTGTGGAAGCCCTGGATGATCTGTTTATGGCAAGCCCGGAGATTGCAGGCAGGGAACAACCTGACATTTCAGGCATGATCGGCCAGTATGCCCACGGAAATGAACCCAGTCACCACATTGCTTACCTCTATCCCTTTGCCGGAGCCCCCTGGAAAACCCAGAAATGGACACGCAGGATCATGGATGAAATGTATACGGATAAGCCTGACGGTCTGAGTGGAAATGAGGATGCCGGACAGATGTCGGCGTGGTATATCTTCAGCGCCCTTGGATTTTATCCCGTCACACCAGGGCTGGATTATTATACCATAGGAACGCCACTTTTTAAGGAAGCCGGTATCGCCTTACCCGGGGGAAAACGATTTGTGATCAGGGCAAAAAAACTGTCGCAAAAGAATTTCTACATACAATCTGCAAAACTAAACGGAAAGGTCTTTACCAACGCGTTTATTGATCATGCATCCATTATGGCCGGAGGAGAACTGGAATTCATGATGGGCCCGGAACCAAATAAGGCCTGGGGATCCCAAAAAGAAAACAGGCCGGTGGCCGGGATCCGGGATCATTTAATACAACCGGCACCTTACTATAAAGGGGGTAAGATCACCTTCAAAGATCAACTGGATATTTCCATTGCCGGAGTGGGAGCAACAGATATTTACTATACATTGGATGGTTCTGATCCTGATGCCTTCTCAAAAACATTCTCTAAACCCATTCCAATCACTGAAAGTACACACTTAAAAGCAGTTGCCCGTAATGAGAATAATGAAAAAAGTTTTATTGTATCGGGGACCTTCAATAAAATCTCTTCGGAGATGAGTATAAGGCTTTTTACAGAGTACAGTTCCCTGTATACCGGTGGTGGCGACCTTGCCCTGATTGATTTTATTCAGGGTAATCAGAATTTCCGGTCCGGAGCCTGGCAGGGATACGAGGCTGAAAACGTTGAGGCCATTGTGGATATGGGCAGTATCAAAACGGTGCAACTGGTGGCCATTGGGTTTTTACAAAACCAGCGTTCCTGGATCTTTATGCCTGAATCTGTTGATTTTTATGTGTCGTCAGATGGGACATCATTCAGGAAAGTTGGAACTGTGAACAACAGCATTCCTGCAGATGCTGAAGGGACAGTTTTAAAGAAATTTTCTGTCACGTTTCCTGCCATCCGTGCCCGGTATGTAAGGGTGGTAGCCGGCAATCGTAAAACCTGTCCTGATTGGCATCCCGGGGCTGGAGGGAGGGCCTGGATATTTGCAGATGAAATCATAATAAAGTGAGTGCCTGAAGCGATGCGAAAGCGGAACTCGTTTATTCCCTTCGGCCATGAGATCGCTTCGCTAAGTTCAGGATCTGAATTGAGTTATTATATGATTATGAGACTATCGACTTTTGACTTTTAACTCTGTCCTACCCTCATCAACACTTCCAGGACCTGCGGACACTGGAAGGTCTCCGATCGCCTATATCCCTTCGACCCCGATGCTTCGGTCGGGATTTCCGCTTCGCTCCAACCTTCGACTCTTTTCGTTATCCGTAGCTTTGACTCCCCAACAGTCCATAACATTTTATCGATTTAGCCTCAAAATTGAATATTAACGACATTTTTGATACATTATGTTATAAAACATATCAGGATGTTAAAATGGTATAAAAGTTTCATTCAATTTTACGCAGGCCATTAGTCCATTTAACCTTTTATTTCCGCCCTCATATTGGAAGAAAATAATTATCTAAACCGATTTAGACATGTTTCTAAACCACTGAAACACATATTAATGGATGATCTGGAGAATCGTAAATATCAGATATACAGATAGATGATACTAATATTAACATTTTTTGGTGTTTATTAACTTTTTCTTAATTTTGGGATACCAATAGTCTATTGGATACGACCTAATCGTCTTATAATTAGGAGGATACACTTTATGCTCTATTATTAACTTAAAATTTAATCTATGAAAAAGCGTTTTTTTATTGCCTTCATGCTGATTTTTGCATTGACAGGCAGTGTCTTTGCGCAGCAACGTACCATTACGGGTACGGTGACATCCCAGGAGGATGGATCATCATTGCCCGGAGTGAATGTTGTGGTCAAGGGAACCACCATCGGTGCAATTACCAATGTCAATGGTACTTATACCATTACGGTTCCGGCTGATGCGCAGACATTGGAGTTTTCTTTCGTGGGAATGGAAACCCAGGAAGTAACCATAGGCAGTTCCAGCTCCATAGATGTGACCCTGGCGGTTTCATCATCGGCTCTGGAAGAAGTCGTGGTGACGGCCCTGGGTATCTCCCGTGAGAAGAAAGCTCTGGGATATGCCATGACAGAGGTGTCTGGTGATGAAATATCCACTGTGAAGGAGACCAACGTTATCAACTCCCTTGCCGGACGTGTGGCTGGTGTGAACATCACCCAGTCCTCATCAGGTCCCGGTGGTGGTACACGTGTGATCATCAGGGGTAACAATTCCCTTGGAGGGAACAACCAGCCATTATATATTGTGGATGGTATTCCTATGGATAATTCAGGTGTTGGAGGCGCTTCAGGCGGCGGAACCGGTGAATACAACCGTATGGACCGCGGAACCGGTGTTTCCGACCTTAACGCTGACGACATCGAATCCATTTCGGTGCTGAAAGGGCCCAATGCCGCAGCGCTTTATGGATCACGAGCCGCAAATGGCGTCATCTATATCATCACTAAAAAAGGGAAATCACGCCCTGGTATTGGGGTGTCCTTTACTTCAAACATCCAGTTTGAAAACCCGATGATCCTTCCGAAGTATCAGAATAAATACGGACGCGGATCAACAGGCTTGTCCCCCAATGATTATCCCGACCTGTCTACCCTTAAGGGTACCAGTTCCGGATGGGGCGGCGAATTGGATGGCTCGCAACAAATGTACTGGGTGGATGATCCACTGGGATCGGGTACGGCTACAATGAAAGCCTATTCTGCCCAACCGGATAATGTTAAGGATTTTTTCAGAACCGGGATCAATGCGGTGAATACGCTGGCTGTTGAAGGGGGAAACCAGTTCATAAATGCGCGTTTCTCATATACCAATAACGTCGCCAATTCCATCATGCCGAATTCCGGAATGAAGCGTCACAACTTCAACCTGAGAACCTTCATTCAGCCTGCAGAGTTTCTGACTGTGGATACCAAGATCACCTATTTCTTGCAGGATTATGAAAACCGGGCACGCCAGGGAACGGAAGGGATCATGTCTTATCTGTTCACCATTCCAAGGAACACAGCTATTAATGACCTGGAGACATACAGGAGGTTGCCTGATTACTCATCAAACTCCTATCGCTCACTGGGAGCCAATCCGTATTTCTTATTGTATGAGAATACAGACCTTGACTCGCGAAACAGAATCATGGGTTTTGTAAAGGCTACGGTTGAGTTTTCTCCGTGGTTGTCATTGTTTGTCAGGGCGGGTACCGACCTCACAACAACCAATGTTGAAACTATCGACGCTCCCGGACACCACTTCTACAGTCAGGGACGCATGAGTGTCAGTTCACGGAAATTTTCCGAGACCAATATGGATTTCCTCCTGATGTTCAATAAGCAAGTGGCCTCTGGCTTTAACCTGGGCGTCAACCTTGGTGGAAACCTGATGCAGCAAAGCAGTACCAGTATTGGTGTTTCCGGTTCACGGTTCAGGATCCCAACAAAATTAACGGTGTCTTCATTGGGTGAGTTTAATGGATCCTATTCACCCGATGTTCAGAAAAAGATCCATTCCCTCTATGGTAACGCATCCTTGTCGTATAACAATTTCATCTACCTGGATGTGTCGGGACGTAACGACTGGTCGTCAACCCTGCCGGAAAACAACTGGTCCTACTTCTATCCTTCAGTGGGTCTTTCAGTACTTCTGCAGGAGTTCATCGATCCCAACCAGGGCTTCCTGAACTTTCTGAAAGTCAGGGCTAACTGGGCACAGGTCGGTAGCGACACCGGACCTTACCAATTGGATGTTGGCTACAGTATCAGTTCCGCCTCAGGTTCTTACCTGGGTCTGACCACGCTGAGCCGTCCCGGTACGCTTCTGAATGTGGATCTGAAACCTGAGATCACTGCCTCAACGGAATTCGGCTTTGAATTCAGGCTTATGGATAACCGCATATTCGGTGACTTCTCGTACTACAGCATTGTCACCACCGACCTTATCATGGATGTTCCCGTATCTCCATCAACTGGCTACAGCAGGTTCCGGAGCAATGTTGGTAAAGTCACCAACAAAGGTTTTGAATTCCTTGTTGGCGGTACACCGGTGATGACCGATGATTTTAGCTGGGATATCTCGGTGAACTTCAGTAAGAATAAGAACGAACTGGTTGAGCTGATCGAAGGTGTTGATTCATATACATTTACAACTACAAATAGTGGGATCGTTTCTGTAAGGGCTACCGTTAAGAACGATTCCATTGCCGATTCGGGCGGCTATGGTGACATTTACGGAACCACATGGCAGAAAACCGACGACGGAAGACTGGTTGTTGATGCTACAGGACGCCCGACCTCAACCGGAGAACTTGTAAAGCTTGGAAACTATCAACCGGATTTCCTGGGAGGTATGACCAATACATTCAAGTATAAGAACATCACTTTTAGCTTCCTGATCGATGCCCGTATTGGTGGCCAGCTTTATGCAGGTACCAATGCAAGTATTATGGGATCAGGGGTTGGTGAGGAAACACTCAATCGTGAAAGCAGGACTCTGGACGCCGTTGTGAATACATCGGGTGACCCTGATAATCCTACATGGGAAGCAAATACTCAGGAAATAACCGGACAGCAGTATTTTGGTGCCATCTCCGGATTTGCTGAAACCCACGTTTACGACCAGACCAATATCAGGCTCAGGGAACTGTCCCTGCTGTACCGTTTCCCGAAAAGCCTCTTTGGTGGTGCAATCCAGGATCTTACACTGGGAATCGTTGGCCGGAACCTGTTCTTTTTTATGAATGACATGCCGAACTTCGATCCTGAATCTACCTTCAGTACCAGTAACTTCTCACAGGGTGTACTTTGGTATAACCTGCCTACGGCACGCAGTATCGGGTTTAGCCTGAATGTAAGATTCTAACTATAAAAGGAGAAAAGATTATGAAAACAATAAAAATAATTTTTGTTAGCCTGGTGCTTGCCTTTGGATTGTTCTCATGTACAAAGGATTTTGTTGAGATCAACACCAATCCAAACGTGGTACGTCCTGAGGAGGCCAGTGCGAAGTATTTTATTACCGGTCCTCTGAAGAATCTCTATGGCCCCAACAGGTATCCCTATTGGAGGGCACACCTTATCCATACCGACAGATATGCCGGACATGTTACCTTTGGATTCCATGGCTCCTGGTGGAACGATGGATTGGGGTACACTTACAGCGTATCCTACACCAATGCCAGCTGGGGCTGGCTGGAAGGACATCTTGGAGGATTGGATAACTTTATGATGTTAACCCAAACAGGTGGTGATTTTGAAAATGAATTCATGTTTGCTGTGGCGAAGATCATGAAAGGGCTCTATTACCAAATGTTTACAGATGTTTTTGGCATGGTCCCCTACTCACAGGCAGCGGATCCAAATATCCAATTGCCTGTATTTGATGCCCAGAAAGACATCTATAAGGGGATCATTACCGATCTGAATACAGCCATGACAATCATTGGGGATGCTCCAACTACAGGGGATGGCGTTGATGACCTTGGTGAGAACGACATTTATTGCGGTGGCGATCTGCAGAAATGGAAAGCAATGGCCAATACTCTCAAGCTCAGAATTGCCATACGGGCCTATGGCGCCGATGGCGGCTCTGAAGATGCATTCTTCGGAGGAGCCATAACAGACGCCCTGGCCGGTCCGCTGTTGACTGAAAATGTAACCATGAAAAAGGATAATGAGATCTCTCAGTGGAATTCTGCATGCTACGGTGATGTCTGGTATAACTTCGGCCTGGGATCTAACTGGAAAATGGGCATGTCTCTGATAAAAAGAATGCTTGAAACCAGCGATCCGCGTTTAGACAAATATGCCAAGAAGATCACAGGCGGCCGGTTTGTATTCAAGCGTCCGGATGCTGCCAATGACCAGGATGGTTCGGATAATTTCCAGGAACGGACCACCTTTGTGGCCAGCGCAGTCAATATGCAGCTTGAACTGCAGGGTGCCGATACATCAGCCACCTTTACCTATACGGTTGGTACGGATCCTTCAACTGATCCCGACAGTGTGGTATTTGATATTCCTGCTGGATTTTATGTCGGGCAACCTACCCGTTGCAATGGTTTTGTAAAAAAATACCTGCGCAATGAGTTTCTGAGTGATCCGGCTGAACCCATCATTCAAAGGAAGAACCGGGGCGCTCCGATCAAGGAAGAACTGATCATGAGTGCTGCCGAAGCTTATTTCTTACAGGCACAGGCAGCCTTGCTGGGATTTGGATCAGGCGATTCAAAAACCCTCTATGAGCAGGGTGTGACGGAAGCCATGTCGTACTGGAAAGTTTCCGGAGGCGATGCAGCTTCCTGGATCATAGCCAACTCAACCGGTGTTCCAACCCAGGAAGACGTGGCCACACAACGCTGGATGGCTTTGCTTACCGATGGTTTTGAAGCATGGTCCGTGGTTCGGAAAAGCGGCTTTCCTTCGGAACTTGCCAATGGTGTTTCCAACCTGAAACTATATGAACTTGGAACCGCTGAGTTGAATGGCACGTATCCGCAGCGCCTGCGTTATGGAACCGGAGTTCAGAGTAATAACGGTGCCAATTATCAGGCAGCCATTGCGGCCCAGGGTGGCGACCATCAGGCTACCAAACTGTGGTGGGCCAAGTAATATCATTAACTCTATATAAAAAAAACCGTCCTCAGGGACGGTTTTTTTTGTGAAAAGCCCGGTCTGCCCGCTGGCAGCGGTCCGACCGGTTCCTGGGTTGGAATAATGGAATAGTAGAACGATGCGGGCATCGACCTTCCAGCGTCCCGAAGGGTCCTGGAAGAGTCGGTCAAGGAAAGGTTAGTCGAAGAGTCGAAAAGTCGAAAGGTCAAAGAGTGAGTCGTGAATCGTGAATCTGAAGTCCGGATATGGAAGTTAAAGAGTGCTAAAGTTTTAAAGATGGTTTGAAGCCTTTAACCTTTCTGCTTCCTGCTTACTCATACCTGATGGCATCCGCGGGATTCAAAGAAGCAGCCCTGATAGCGTGGAAACTAATCGTGATCATGGCTATTACCAGTGCAATCAGACCGGCAAAAACAAAGATCAACGGATCGATCTTTGTTTTGTAGGCAAAGTTCATCAGCCATTGACTCATAAAAATGAAGGCCACAGGTACGGCAATAATAAAAGCAATGGCAACCAGTCTGGCGAAATCTGAAGACAGCAAGCGCACAATCCCGGGAATGCTTGCACCCATAATCTTTCGTATGCCAATCTCTTTGGTACGTTTGGTGGCAGTGTGAGCCGCCAAGCCAAATAAACCCACGCAGGCTATCAGAATGGCAAGCAGGGTAAAAATGCTGAAGATCTTTGTGGAAACTTCTTCGTTCTTGTACATGGCAAGAATATCATCCCTGAGGAATTTATATGAAAAAGGTATGTCCGGGACAAACTCAAGCCACTTATCTTCAATGTCGGCAATGGTCGCTGCCTGTTCCTGGTCGCTGATCTTTACATTTAGCAACCCGATAAAAGGGAAGGGACCATGGTCATTCCAAAAAACAAAGGATTTTATATCAGTATGCATGGAGTTATAATTAAAATCTTTGACAACACCAACCACAGTAAACAATATGGTGGGATTGTCTCCATCTCCCGGACTGTATAATTTGGTTCCTACAGGATGTGTCAGTTTGAATTCCCTGACGGCAGATTCGTTGATGATCAGGCTGAGGGAATCACTCAGTTCTTTTGAGAAATTGCGGCCATCCACCATCTTCAATTGATGGGTTTTAACAAAATCATGATCAATGGTCATGCCCCTGGAGGTCATTACCTCCGATTGTTTTTCATCGGTCTGAAAGAAGATCCCGGGATAATACCCACCGGAGATCTCTGCACTTGAACCTGCTGCAGCAATGATGTTTGGATCCTTTAAAAGTTCCTGCTTGAAGGCTTCCATTCGCTCCTGAAGCACACCGGTTCTCTGAACGATCACGATATTTTCTTTGTCAAATCCCATATCGGTATTCCTGAAGAAATGCATTTGCCTGATAACCAGAATTGTAACTGCAATGAGTACAATAGAGATCCAGAATTGAAATACCACAAGGGAGTTTCTCAGAAAAGTTCCTTTACCTGATATTGAAAACTTCCCCTTTATGACAAGGGCAGGCCTGAATGCTGATAGAACAAAAGCAGGATAGCTTCCGGCAAGGACGCCAATGATGATGCCTATTGTCAGTAATACCGGCAGTGTGAACCAATTATCAAAATATCCGATTCTCAGGATTTTCCCAGTCAGCAGGTTAAATGATGGAAGAAACAATTCAACGATCACTACTGCAATGGCCATGCTTACAAAAGTTATGATTACTGATTCAAGAAGAAACTGTGAGATCAGTTGGCTCTTCTGTGATCCGACCACCTTGCGCATGCCAACTTCCCGGGCGCGGCCCATGGACTTTGCAGTGCTGAGATTCATAAAATTGATGCTGGCAATAACCACCAGGAACAAAGCTATCCCGGCAAGAATATATACGTAGGATATGTCTCCGTTTGGCCGGATCTCACTTTCAAGATGAGAATTCAGATGGATGGAAGTAAGTGGTTGAAGGTAGTAGTGGTATCCGTTACCGGCCTGGGTATAATCCTTAAAACTCAGACCCAACCGGGTCTCGATCTGTCCGGCGGCATATTTTTCAACAAAAGCCGGCAGTTTTGCTTCAATGGTGCCGGGTTTGATACCTTCAACAAGTTTTATATAGGTAAATACTGAAAAACTGATGTAGTTTGGTGCCTGGTCCAGGCCTGTTGCAGAGATGCTCCCTATGATATCAAATTTCATGTGTGAGTTTTCCGGTATGTCCCGGAACACACCGGTAACCACAAGTTCCAGTTGGTTGCCGGGTATGATTAAATTTTTTCCAAGTGGATCGTCATCCCCAAAGTACTTTCTGGCTGTGGATTCTGATAATGCTATACCGTTTGGAACGGCCAATATCCTGGAGGGATCTCCGGAAAGGATGGGTATATTAAAAAATTCAAAGAACGTGGAATCTGCAAATGCGGCATGATTCTCACTGAAGGTTTGATCCTCATAATTCACAATGAATTCATCACCCACCTTCAAAGCCCTGGTAAATGAGGTGATTCCAGGAAAATCATCCGCCATTGAGCTTCCGATCGAGTATGGAATAATGGCATAGGAAACAATGTTTTCAGGATAGATCCGGTCCAGGACCACCCTGTGGATCCGCTCCTTGTCCTTTACAAACTGGTCGAAGGAAAGGTCGTCCTGCAAACTTAATATGATCAGGAAAGAACAGGCGATGCCTATGGAAAGTCCCAGTATGTTAATGATTGAAAAAAGCTTATTCCGGAGAATATTCCGGATGGCAGTTTTGAAATAACTTTTCAGCATTAACTAATACATTTTATTAATGCTGCGACCCCAGTCATCCCTGTTTTTCATGGTGAATTGAAGTTCACCCGAATCACGGGTAACCACAGTAATGCCTTTTGGTGACAACAGACCTTTGCTGAAGTAAAAGATCTCCTTGATCTGGTTGAAAAGAATCTCACTGTTGTATTTATGGTCTTCTAAACTTAAAGGTTTGAAATATATGCGTTGATTTGTAAGTATGAGTTTGCCGTTAATCTTCCCTTTACTATTAAGCTGGTTTGAATCAGTGGCCTTAATGACCACTTCATTTTCTTTAAGATCTACTTTCATCTGTTTATTTTGATATTTATGATTTAACTAAATTTGTCAGATCCGGATATCCAGACAGATTCTACAAATATATGACGTGCAAATTATGTTTTCGTTGCAGGAATACACAAGATTTTCACACTTTTTAACAAATATTTAACATGCAGGGACAACCGGAACTCTACGAGATACTGAAAAAACTTAACATTACTTTCAGCTATTATCCACATCCTCCGGTACCCACAGTGGAAGAAGCCATGAAGTATTGGAAGGGCATGGAAGCCACAAAATGTAAAAACCTGTTTTTCAGAAATCATAAGGGAAACAGACATTACCTGGTAATCCTTGAACATCGTAAAGATCTGGTCATTAAAGACCTTGAAAAACGCCTTAAACAAGGGAAGATCAGTTTCGCTTCTGAAAAACGGCTGGATAAATTCCTGGGTTTAACCCCTGGCTCAGTCACTCCCTTCGGTCTGATCAACGATCATGAAAACCATGTCCATGTATTTCTGGATGAGGCCCTTAATGAAAGCAGGCTCATTAGTTTTCATCCCAACATCAACACCGCTTCGCTGGTGATCAGCTTTGGTGATTTTATGAAGTATCTGGATTGGACCGGGAATGCTTATGAATTCGTGAAATTGTATTAGGGGAAAGTTTATATGTTAGGGGTTGTGGGTTACGGGTTCCCGGTCTGTATCAAAAGGTATTTTCCGTTAAAGAAACAAGTTATCAGGCTTTTTATAACCGCCATGCAGTTGGCCCTTTTCTACCAATGTTCAGCCCCGCCGGGGCCTTTGATTTTCAGCTCAGTAGATAATGCCACTCCAGCGGAGTGGAACATTGGTAGAACCGACAAGTAGAATTAATATCGCTCCGTAGGTGCGAAACTCAACAGGCATGAAGCTTATTTCACTCTGCAGAGTCTGTCAATAGCGCATTAAGTAAAAAGGGGAACAAGAAAGGAGATGGTAATCGTTGTTTTGAGATAATCTCATCTAAAACCGCCTGGCGGTTGAGTTCATCTTCAGTATATAATAACAAATGTAGCCACTTTTGAGACAGCCCCGTATTAACAACATCTTAAATTCCAAAAAACGATGCTGGCATAGACCTTCCAGCCATGCCTGCCGGCCAGGCAGTAGACTGATCATTTATCCTCCTTTCTTCTCCGGGCATAGGCCATCTTAATGGCTGTAATGGCAGCTTCATCCCCCTTATTTCCGTATTTTCCACCGGCACGTTCCAGGGCTTGATCCATATTTTCTGTAGTTAACAGGCCGAAAATAAAAGGAACTTCATGAGTTACATTTAATGCAGTAATGCCCTGAGTAACGCTTTGACAAACATAATCAAAATGGGGTGTTTCTCCCCGAATGACACATCCCAGGCAAATGACGGCATCCAGGTTTCCTTTTTCAGCAAGGACCCGGGCTCCATAGGTGAGTTCAAAGCTGCCGGGCACATGCATGACCTCTGTCCGGCCCCTGGGAGTGCCATGTAACTGAAGTGTATTCAGGGCTCCTTCAAGAAGCCTGTGTGTAATTTGCTTATTCCAATCGGCTATAACGATGCCAACCCTCATTCCGGAAGCATCGGGAATACTTTCAGGATCGTAATCTGAGAGATTTTGTAATGAGGTACCCATGGCGTTGATTACTCAACGGTTAATTGTGTCTCTACTCTTGCGATGAACTTTTCAATATCCCTGGCTTCCAGACTTTTTGGATACTGAGTTTTAATATTTTCATACATTGATAAGGCCTTGTGAAACTCTCCGCGGGCTTCATGAAGCAAACCTGCCTTCATGAAATAGATGGGCGCAATGAACTCGTTTCTTTTTTGTTTTGCAGCTTTCAGATACATGCTAAGGGCTTCTTTTTCCTGGCCAAGTTCCAGGTAAGCATCTCCCATGGCACCGGTGGCAATATTCTGTATGGTCTGGTCACCGGAACTGAAATCCTTCAGATATTCAATGGCATTTTCGAACTCACCCAGTTGCAGATAACAGATGCCTGCATAGTAATTGGAAAGGTTGGCTGATTTGGTTATTCCATACTCATCAATAATGTCCAGGAAACCCAGATTGTTTCCATCGCCATTTAATGCCAGTCTGAAGGAATCTGTTTCAAAATATTGTTCCGCAACAAACATTTGTGTTTGAGCCTCCTTTTCAGCCGGACCAACGATATATCTCTTATAAAGGGTGAAACCAACAACGATCACTGTAATTGCGAGAACAATGATGGTCAGACTCTTTTGATTGTCTTCAATATATTGCTCTGTTCGCGTTAGGGCGCTTTCAAATCCTTCGATCCCTGCTTCAGTTTGGTCTGTTTTTTTCTTTGCCATGTACCTGGTTTATATTAAACGAACGGTTTTTTTGAATTTCCGCAAATTTAGGTGTTTGTTTTTGATTTTGAAAAGGATCGACTGAAAAACATCAAAATAAGGGGGATTGATGAAATCGAGCACCCAAATCATGCTATCAGGACCGGACGAATACACTTCAAACCCATATTCCGAAAACATAACATTTAACCCCGGTCCTCTGAGGTAATTTTCTTACTTTTGTAAGGAACAGGAAGAAACCAGGGAATGTATCTGAAAATATTATCATTAATCAATTTTAAAAACTACGAACAGGCTGAATTTCAGTTCTCCGGGAAATTAAATTGTTTCGTTGGAAACAACGGGGTAGGTAAAACAAACCTTCTGGATGCCATACATTACCTGTCGTTGACAAAAAGTTATTTTAATTCCATTGATACACAGAACATCCGGCATGAGGCCGACCTGTTTATGATACAGGGAAGCTTTGAACATGAGGAGAAGTCAGATACCATAACCTGCTCGGTACGTCGTAATAAGAAAAAAAAATTCAGTAAAAATAAAAAGGAATACCAACGGCTTGCTGATCATATTGGCTTATTCCCGGTAGTTATGATTTCTCCGGAAGACAGTGCATTGGTTATGGTTGGAAGTGAACAACGGAGAAAATTCATGGATGCCGTCATTTCGCAATACGACCGTAAATACCTTGAAGATCTTATAAACTATAACCGGGCATTATTACAGAGAAATCAACTCTTAAAAGCATTTTATAAGGAACATAAATTTGATGCTGCATCCCTTGCCCTTTGGGATGAACAGCTTGTTCCACCCGGAGAGCGGATCCATGCCAGACGTGTGGAATTTATCCGGAACCTGATTCCGAAGTTCCAGAATTATTACGACACAATTTCAGAAAAGAAGGAAATAGTTGGATTGAAATACAGATCGCAGCTTGAAGGAAAAAATTTCAGGGAAGAACTTAAAGCCCATAATGAAAAGGACCGCATCCTGCAATATACTACATTTGGCGTTCATAAAGATGATCTGGATCTTTTACTGGAGGATCATCCAATCAGGAAAGTAGGATCACAGGGCCAGCAAAAAACCTACCTTGTTGCGCTAAAACTTGCCAAATTTGAGTGCATCCGGCAAACCACTGCCAAAAAACCCATTTTATTGCTCGATGATATCTTTGATAAGTTCGATGCATCCAGGGTTACACAGATCATTAAGATCATTTCGGAAAGGGAGTTCGGACAGATCTTTATCACCGATACAAATCAGGACCGTCTCGATACCATTCTTTCAAAAATGGGAACCGATTATAAAATATTTAAGATCAATAATGCCATTTCAGAGTTGTAAGATACGGAAAGGCCAGGACAGATATGAGAAGGAGTAAAACACACGACCTTAAGACCTTGATTGAAAAATATCTTGAAGAAACCGGCTTAAGAAAAAAGCTCAAGGAGGTGGAACTTATTAATAGCTGGGAAGAAGTTGTGGGTCCGATGATTGCCAACCGGACCAGGAATATCCGGTTAAAGGACGGAAAACTGATTCTTCATCTTCAATCCTCAGTTGTGAAGAACGAATTATTATTACTCAGGGAAACCTTGAGAACTACCTTGAATGAAAGAGCAGGAGAGGAGCTCGTTAAAGAAATCATCCTGAAATAAAATGACTCCTGATTTTTAAAATCTCTCCAGCTTCGAAAAGAAAAAATCACTTTCAATAACTGCGTTTTCATCGCTGTCTGAACCGTGTACCGCGTTATTCTGAACGGATTCCGCATACTTTTTCCGTATGGTCCCTTCGGCTGCCTGAGCCGGATCCGTGTTGCCTATTAAACTCCGGAAGTTTTCAACTGCATGTTCTTTTTCAAGAAGGAGAGCCACAACAGGTCCTGAGATCATGAACTCCACCAGATCGTTAAAGAACGGCCGTGCTTTATGAACGGCATAAAAGGCCCGGGCTTGTTTCCGGTTCAGCCGGGTATATTTCATGGCGCGGATTTGAAATCCGGATTGGGTGATCTGAGTTAGAATCGGTCCGATATAATTGCTGCCAACAGCATCGGGTTTGATCATTGAAAAGGTAATGTTGCCTGTCATAGTTTGTGTATTGAGGTCTCAAATTTAGGAAATTTTGTCATATAGTTTTAGAAATCAAACCTCCAAAATCATAACTCTTCCAGCCCGACGGCAGGCGGGCCGGAAAGTTATTACATCAATCCAGCTTTGTAGACGGCCCCAGGTCTCTGATTGCAAATATCCGGCAATCTCCTGCTTTTTCATATCTTTGAGCTTTGCTAATGCATACCCTGAATGGCTTATATAGATAAGAAAACTGTAAGATTATTTGAGAACGTCCTGGTAAGGAATCAGAATTTTGTTCTGGTAACTCATACCAATCCGGATGGGGATGCCATGGGCTCCATGTTGGGACTTTATTTTTACCTTAAATCTATCGGCAAGAATGTTGTTCCAATAGCCCCCACACCTTATGCTGAGTTTCTTCACTGGCTTCCGGGGAATTCTGAAGTTCTGAAATTCAGAAAAGATAAACGACAAATAAAAACTGTTATTTCTGAGGCAGGAGTTGTTATCTTTCTGGATCTGAATGACCCGGAAAGAACAGGTGGTTTATGGCAGTATCTGGAACAAAATACGGATGCTGTTAAGGTGCTCATTGACCACCATCCGGATCCTGTTCACTTCTGTGATCTTGTTATTTCGGATACCAGGCCAGCTGCTACAGCAGAACTCATTTTCGATCTCATTCAAAGCATGGATGCACCTCAACTGAAAGAAAAGGCTCTTTGTGTATGCCTTTATACGGGGATCATGACAGATACGGGATGTTTCAGTTTCAATTCATCACGACCGGAAACGTTCCGTACTGTTGCCAATATACTTGAGTCCGGAATTGACAAGGATCGGATATTTAACCGGATTTATAATACTTTTTCAGACTCCCGCATGAGATTGCTGGGATTCAGCCTGGATCAGAAAATGAAGGTGTTACCATCACATCGGACCGCCTATATTGCACTTACTGCAGAGGAAATGAAGCGGTATCATTTTCAATTTGGAGATTCTGAAGGATTTGTCAACCATCCACTGAGCATTAACGGAATCCGGTTTTCCGCTTTATTCCTCGAAAAGAAGAAGCATATCAAGATATCCTTCAGATCCAGAGGGTCGTTTCCGGCCAATGAATTCTCTGAGAAGCATTTTAATGGCGGTGGGCATTTGAATGCTGCAGGTGGTGAATCCTCAGTATCCATGGAAGAAACACTTAAAAAGTTTGAATCCCTTCTTTCGGAATACCACGCTCAACTCTGTTCAGATGACTAAATGTATATTAATATTTATATTGGTCACAGTTCCAGGCTGCTCCCACCGGCAGAACAGGCCTGCATCAATAAGGAAAATACCGGACGATCAATCCATGATTGAAGTCAACCGTTTCCTGGTTGAGAAAGATGCAGAATTGATCCGGGCCTATATCAAACGGCGTAACTGGACCATGGAGAAAGATGAATACGGTTACTGGTTTACGATATTTGATAAGGGTTCGGGTATCCGGCTCCGAAAAGGAGATGCCGTATTGGTACACTTCAGGGAAAGCCTCTTAGACGGAACCGTATGTTATTCCAGTGAGGAATCAGGACCGGTGGAATTGCAAACCGGACAGGGAACTGAAATTGACGGACTGGAGGAAGGATTATCGCATCTTAGTGTAGGAGACTCCGCAGGATTTATTTTTCCGCCAGGTTTGGCATACGGTTTGCCGGGTGATGGTAACAGGATTCCACGCAGAGCAGTCATCGTATATGAATTACGCGTTTTGGAGTTCATTCAAAAATAAATTAATTTTATATTCCGCAGTGGTATTCTTTGTGGATGCCATCAATGTTCAGGAAGAATGAGTATACTAAAAGTATCAAATTATGAAATACGGGGCATTTTTTAAATGGATGGTTTTTACATCCCTGATCATGGTTGTTAGTTCTTGTTTTAAGGATGATCTTGCATCGGATGAAAAGCAAAAGCTTAAAGAACAGGAGGATTTGAAAGCCTACCTTGAGTACAATAATATAACTACTGTACCAACGGAAAGCGGATTGTATTATTTAGAAACAAAAACAGGGACTGGCATCTTTCCTGATTCAGGCGATGTAGCTTCTATTTTATTTACAACCAGACTTCTTGCCAGTGGATACCTGCTTGAATCAAGGTTGGTCATACCCTTGCCGGTTACACTGGGAAATGGCGAGGTCATTCCTGGACTGGATGAAGGCATCCGGTTGATGAAAAAGAATGGCACTGCAACTTTGATCATTCCCTCTCAACTTGCTTATGGTTCTTATGGTTACGGGAGTGTGATCGGACCCTACAGGACCTTGATCATGGATGTTAAACTTATAGATCTGGCAACAGACTGATGAGGGGAACCTGAACGATAAGCAGGGTCTGAATTGAGAATGTCCTCCACCCTGACATTTATAGTCAGGAGGAGGTGCCTGAAACCAGCAACCGGGGCTGTAGGGTTTTTCAGCCTCCATTGTTACTTATTCCGCATAATACCCGCCATGTCCACCGGCATGGCCCGCGCATGGCAGGCCTGAGTTCTTATTCGATAGGTTTGTAATCCTTGAAAGGACTGAGGTTTGCATCTTCCACAGCCTTTCTGAATTCCAGCCAGTCTTCAGCGTAGAATTTGTTCACTTTTTCCAGGGTTTCATCCAGTTCCTCATCCACTTGTTTGATAGCCAGTTTTTCAGTGTCATTCAATGGTTCAATGGCCATCAATGCCGATCTCAAACCATAGAGTTTCCTGGTGATCATGTCCGGGTTCCTTTGGATTTGCTGTCCACTTTCCTCCTGGATCAAATTCTTTGTCATTTCTTTCATGGCTTGTTCAATCTTTTTGGTAGCTTCTCGCAGTGTTTTGGTGTTTTCGTCCTGGTTTTTTGGCATCATTGCTTTAACAGATTCAATGGTTTTTTTGCTTTCCGTTATGCGGTCGAATGCATCAGCCAGCAATTCTACCTTCTTCATTACGGGTTCAACAAATGCCTGATTTTGCTTAATAACCACAGTTGAAATATTCATTCTTGGATCTGAATGTATATTCAGAAATGTTGAGTCAGAATGCCCTTTATAGCTTATTTTTAATTTGTAAGTCCCTGGCAGTGCATAGCCCCCGCCTCCGCGTTCTTCGCCGGAACCACTCCCGCTCATCCGGTAGCCGCCAAACCGGCTCCTGCCTCCGGCACCTGGATACCGGTAGCCCTTTTTATTCATGCTCCAGTAAACCCGGTTCAGGCCTGTCGTGGGAGTGAATGTCAGATTCCTTATCACAGTACCATCTTCATCACTTATCTGTATGGTTGCCCTTTTGGCGTTGCCACTTCTGGCTCCTTGTTGTGGACTGGATCCACCGGAAAATGACCGGCCACCCATCTGAAATTCCCTGGCAGGCCGCCTGGACCCGGCGCTGGTTCCTTCTTTGACACTGAAGGTGATCATGGCGCCTGACCTCCTGTTTTCTCCTGAATAAAAAGCACTGCCGGCAGAATAATATCCTGGAGAATTTTTCCGGCTTACCATATAAGCTTCTGGCGGATCGTAGATATGAACCTCATCGTTTATGACAGCCCCGGCAGTGGATGCCAGTTCCCTTAATGGACGAATGTCATCCATGATCCATATGGAACGGCCAAAACTGCCTATAACCAGGTCGTGTTCCCTTGGGTGTATCACCAGGTCCATCGTTGAGGCACTGGGATAACCATTAGTCCAGAGTGTCCAGTTGGTTCCTGCATCAATACTTACGTACAATCCGAACTCTGTTCCCAGGAACATTAGTTTGGGTTCTTCAGGATCCTGTACAAATGAAAGAACATATCCGAAAATGGAGGATTCATCCACCATGTTTGTCCAGGTTTTACCATAGTTTGTTGTATGCAGAAGGTATGGTTTGAAATCATTCCGGCGGTAGTTGTTTATCACTACAAAAGCTTCACCTTCATTAAATGCGGAAGGTTTGATCTGTGGTATCCAGCTGTTGTCCGGCACCAGTTTTGAAAAGTTTTTTGATACATTTATCCAGTTGGCACCGCCATCCTGCGTCAAATGCAATTGTCCGTCATCGGTTCCAACCCAGATTACGTCCTTTTTCAGGGTTCCTGGCGATATGGCAAGGATAGTGGTGTGATTCTCAGCACCGGTGACATCAAGTGTCAAACCCCCACTTTCAGCTTGTTTTTGTTTCTCAGGATCATTGGTGGTCAGATCCGGCGATATAATCTCCCATTTATCACCCCTGTTTTCACTTTTATGAACAAACTGGCTGCCAAAATATATGGTTGTGGGTGTAAAAGGATCGGCAGCAATAGGCGCATTCCAATGGAATCTCAGCTTTTTTCCATCAGGATGAATGGGACGAATGTTCTTTGAATGCCCTGTTTTAAGATCCACACGTCCAACATAGCCTTGTTGGGACATGGCATAACAATACCTTGGGTTACCTGGATCCGGCAGTACGTCAAACCCATCGCCCCCCATAAGGCTTTGCCAGTAAGTATTTATAATACCGCCGCGTGTCCAGATGTAGCCGGGACCCCTCCAGGATCCGTTATCCTGTAAACCTCCGTAAACATTGTATGGAAGTTCCATATCCACCTGTACATGGTAAAACTGACCAACAGGCAGGTTTTCAATATAGCGCCAGGTTTTTCCGTGGTCGCGGGTGATGGCCATACCACCGTCATTTCCGTTGATCATGAACTTTGGATCTTCCGGATGGATCCACCAGGCATGATGGTCAGGATGGATGTTGAATCCTCTCAGGGAACTGAAGGTCTTTCCGCCATCCTCACTGACACTTACCCTTGAATATAAAGAATATACACGGTTTTCATTGTTGGGGTCAACATAGATCTCGGAATAATAGAACGGTCTGTTTCCAATTCCCTGCTCTCCTACTTTGGTCCAGTTATGGCCCCCGTCGTTAGATCTGTAAAGTGCATTCTTCTTTGATTCTATCCAGGCATACACAATGTCGGGCACACTTCTTGAAATGGCGATACCCATTCTGCCCAGATCGCCCTCCGGCAGTCCGTTCTTATCGGTTAATTTTGTCCAGTTCTCTCCGCCATCATAGGTTAAATAAAGGCCGGAACCGGCTCCGCCGGATCTGAAAAACCAGGGCCAGCGCTGGTGGTCCCACATGTTTACAAATATCTTATCGGGATTGACAGGATCCATCACCATATCACCAACACCCGTGGTTTCATTTACATATAATATTTTATTCCAGGTTTTGCCACCATCCGTGGTTTTAAAAACCCCGCGTTCAGGATGTGGTCCCCATGGAGATCCAATGGCCCCAACATAAACCACATCACTGTTGGTCGGATCGATGACGATCCTGTGAATGTGCCGTGTAGCTTCAAGCCCCATAAGTTTCCAGGTCCGGCCGCCATCAATGGTTTTGTAAAGTCCATAACCACTGGAAATACTGTTCCTTGGATTTCCTTCACCGGTACCTGCCCATACCACATCAGGATTGCTCTGATCGATGGTCACAGAGCCCAGGTTTATGACCCGTTCCTTATCAAAAACCGGAGTCCATGTGATGCCGCCACTTTGCGTTTTCCAAAGTCCGCCCGAAGCTGTGGCAACATACATTACGTTCGGATCACTGAGTACCACATCAATATCGGTAACCCGGCCGCTCATACCGGCCGGGCCAATACTTCTGGGTTTGAGAACTTCAAGTTTCGTAAGATCAACCTTTTGTCCCGGGAGGGAAAGGGTGAACAAAAAAACTGATAAAATGCTGAGAAAGATTCGGGATTTTTTCATGAATGGAAAATTTTAAGGTTAGGTTACTATCGATATGCATGGAAAATTCTATATGAAAGAGTCGAAATTTCAATCTGAATAAAATCATTAGACCTTAAAACGTGATCATTTATTCCTGCTTCACCAGCTTGAAATGATTGCCGGGGGGAGTACCTGCATAGATCAGAAAAATGGTTGGCCGTTTGTGCAAATCAGGAAGTTTCTTCTTCCAATCCTTCACAGCCCTGGTTTGAATGTATTCAGTTTCCAGAGTCAGGTCTGCGGCAATACAAAATAATGTTTCAGGATTGCAGAAAGATACAATGTCTTCAGCCAGCCCCTGGTTCCGGTAAGGAGTTTCCATGAAAATCTGAGTCTCATTATTCTGCTGCGATCGCTTTTCAAGTTTTTTAATGGTTTGGATCCTTGCCGGTGGTTTGACAGGTAAATATCCGTAAAAGCAAAACCGCTGGCCATTGGTGCCCGATGCCATTAGAGCCAGGAGCAGGGAAGAAGGCCCGATCAATGGAACCACCTGTATGTTGTTCTGATGGGCACGCAGGACGATTACGGCCCCTGGATCAGCAACAGCCGGTGTCCCGGCTTCAGATAAAATACCAACATCTTTTCCCTCCAGTAAGGGCCGCATCATCGGGTCATAATCCTCTGCAAGAGTATGTTTGTTGAGTTCAAAAAAGACAATGGAATCGAAATTGTTACTGAATCCCACTGCCCTGAGAAAACGTCTGGCCGATCGCAGGTTTTCAACAATAAAATATTCAAGAGTATTGATAACCTTAAGGTTCTCAGGTGGAAATATATTCCTGTAGGTGGACGAACCCAGATCGGATGGAATGAGATACAAGCGGGGATTCATGCCTGAATTGTTTGCCCAAAGTTATGAAGTTTTTTCAATCAGATGATGGCCCCACTTCTTTATGTGTTTTTAAAGATGGTGCTTCAGAAATTTTGGATAATTTTACGGAACAGACAAACAGGCTATGAAGATCACATTCTTAGGGACAGGAACATCCCAGGGAGTTCCTATTATCGGATGCAAATGCAAAGTGTGTATTTCATCAGATCCAAGAGACAACAGACTGAGAACCTCTGTGCTGTTAAGAACCGAAAGCAAAACTATGATTATTGATACCGGACCTGATTTTCGGTATCAGATGCTTCGCGAACAGGTATTAAACCTTGATGCCATACTGTACACCCATCCCCACAGGGACCATATAGCCGGCCTTGATGATGTTCGGGCATTAAACTTTATTCATCGTAAATATATGGAAATCTACGCCGAAGAATCTGTACTGAATGAGATCCGGGTAAATTTTTCCTATGCCTTTTCAGATGTGTATGCCGGCAGGCCCAGGTTAAATATGAACAACATAACAAACCGTCCCTTTTGTATTGATGATCTTGAGGTCGTCCCCGTCAGAATGATGCACGATGCCCTGCCCATACTAGGATTCAGAATCCATGATGTATGTTATTTAACCGATGCCAGTTCAATAAGTAAAGAAGAAAAGAAAAAAATAAAAAACTCAAAGATCCTGATAGTGAATGCCTTGCGAAAGCAAAGGCATCCCACCCACTTCAACCTGGAACAGGCATTGTATCTGATCCGCGAAATGGACCCTGACAGGGCCTACCTGACCCATATCAGTCACCAGATGGGCCTGCATCATGAGGTTTCTGAAGAACTCCCTGAAAATGTATTCCTGGCTTTTGATGGATTATCAATAGATGTTTAGATTTCTTATGGTCTATAGCATATGGATTGACTTGTAGAACTGTCCGGAATAATATAAATTAGTCTTTTGTATCAAAAATTATAAAATCAATTTTATGGAAAATAAAGAGGTTTATATTGTATCTGCAGGACGTACTGCAGTGGGCAGTTTCATGGGCAGTCTCTCATCTGTAAGTGCACCGAAATTAGGTGCGGCTGTTATCAAAGAAGTTGTGAACCGTTCCGGTCTGAAACCTGATGATGTGGATGAAGTATTTATGGGCAATGTTCTCTCTGCAAGCCTGGGCCAGGCCCCTGCAAGGCAGGCTGCAATATATGCAGGATTACCAAACTCGGTTCCCTGTACCACCGTTAACAAGGTCTGTGCATCGGGTATGAAGGCCCTGATGATTGGCAGCCAGAGCATCATGCTGGGGGATAATAAAATTGTGGTTGCAGGGGGTATGGAAAACATGTCAAACGTTCCTTTCTACATTGATAATTACCGGACCGGGAACAAATTGGGACACCGAGAACTGACTGATGGCATGATCAAAGACGGGCTGTGGGATGTGTATAACGATTACCATATGGGAAATGCGGCCGAACTTTGTGCTCTGGAAAAGAGTATCAGTCGGGAAGAACAGGATACTTTTGCAGTAAAATCATACAGGCTCTCAGCCGCGTCCACGGAAAACGGACTGTTTAAGGATGAAATCATCCCCGTTGAAATCCCTCAGAGAAAGGGAGATCCCCTGGTGGTTGATGCGGATGAGGAATACACCAGGACAAACTTTGATAAGATCCCGGCACTGCGGCCCGTATTCCAGAAAGATGGTACGGTGACTGCCGCAAATGCCTCCACTATTAATGATGGAGCAGCCGCCCTGATTCTGACGGATGGGGTAACTGTGAAAGAAAAAGGACTTAAACCCCTGGCACGGGTGATTGGTTATGCCGATGCGGCTCAGGCACCTGAATGGTTTACTACCACACCAGTTTTGGCAGTCCGGAAAGTTCTTGATAAGTCGGGCCTGAAGCAGGACGATATTGACTTTTTTGAGATCAACGAAGCTTTCGCTGTTGTAGTCCTGGCCGCCATTAAAGAACTGGGCCTGGATCCGGAAACCGTCAATGTGAATGGGGGAGGGGTGTCCCTGGGCCATCCCATTGGTGCCTCAGGTGCCCGGATCATTGTGAGCCTCATACACGTCCTGAAGCAAAGGAAAGGCCGTTATGGCCTGGCTACCCTCTGCAATGGTGGCGGTGGCGCCTCTGCTGTGATCATTGAAAATCTTTAGTCGATAAAACGAATTAAGACCTTCGAGGTTTTCAAAACCTCGCAGGTTTTGACAAGCTCGAAGGGTTAATGTTCCTTCCCTAAGATCTCTTACGATACCCGGGAACCCATTTAATAACTAACCCGTTGTGCTATTAAGAAGCCAACGCTAACTAATAGAATTTCAATCCATTTGCTCTTCATATTTAGAATCCTTTTAATATGACCATCATTGAACAGATAATTGCCAACCATTCCGGCAGGGATCATGTGGCCCCCGGAGATATTATCGATGTGGAAATTGATGCCCGTGTAGCCCGCGATTTTGGCGGTCCGAATGTAGTCAAACACATGAGGGAAAATAACCTCAGCATCCATGATCCCTCCAGGACTTTTTTCACATTTGATACCAACCCAACCGGATCAGACCAGAAATATGCCGCC
>CAYOFK010000006.1:0-33937 GCA_964403185.1 uncultured Rikenellaceae bacterium
CGTTTTGAGATTGGTGAAAAGTTAGAAAAACATCTTCAGTATATAACAACAAATGCAGCCACTTTTGAGACAGCCCCTGTTTAATGCAACAAAACGTTCATTACAGCCCGGGGGGGGTGACATGATAAATCAAAATGGATTATATTAGCAATGGATTTAATAATGAATGACTGAAATTTACGATTACATAATAATTGGTTCGGGCTTCGGCGGCAGTGTTTCTGCCTTGAGGCTGGCTGAAAAGGGCTATAAAGTGCTGGTTATTGAGCAGGGCAAACGGTACGGCCATTCAGATTTTCCCAGGACCAACATGAATCTTTTTAAATATCTGTGGATGCCTTCCCTTAGAATGTTTGGCATACAGAAAATGTCGTTTTATAAAGATGCCAGTATCCTTACCGGAGTGGGCGTAGGGGGAGGCAGCCTTGTGTATGCAAACACCCTGTTCAGGCCACCGGATGAATTTTTTGAAAACAATGCATGGTCGGCTTTCAGGGACTGGAAAAAAGAACTTACTCCCTTTTACGAACTGGCTTCACGCATGCTGGGGAGGACAAAATATGACAAGCTTAATGCTGAAGATGAATATCTGAAACAGACCGCCAGGGATTTCGGGCGTGAAGAAAGCTTTAAAAGCGTTGATGTGGGAGTGTACCTTGGCGACACCGAAACAGAAGCTGACCCGTATTTCAGCGGACTGGGGCCGCTGCGCAAAGGGTGTATTGAATGCGGGGGATGCATGACGGGCTGCAGGGAAGATGCAAAGAATTCACTGGATAAAAATTATCTTTATTTTGCCGGAAAATACGGGGCTGAGATTATTCCTGAAACAAAAGCATACAGGATAAGCAGGCAGGGAGAGGAATATATTATTGAAACAAAACGGATAACAGGGTTTTTCAGAAAAAGGAAAAACAGTTTCAGGACAAAAGGAATAATTATATCTGCAGGCACCCTGGGAAGTATGGAATTGTTGCTTAAGCAAAAGTATAAGTACGGCACGCTTACACAGCTTTCCGGAAAACTCGGCCATGAGGTAAGGACAAATTCGGAAACACTTTGCGCAGTATCATCCGGCAGAGAAAAGCTTAACAACGGACTGGCAATAAGCTCTGTATTCAATCCCGACGACAACACCCATATTGAGGTTGTTAAGTACGGTGACGGGTCGAATGCCATGAAAGCATTTTTCGGACTGTCAGTAAAAGGAGCGGAAAATTCATTTAAAAGGACCATGCTTTTGTTCCGGAAGACCCTTGCAAATCCGGAGAAATTCCTGAAAGTGCTTTTCAACTTCAAATGGGCCACAGGCGCGGTTATATTTCTCGTGATGCAGGGTTATGACAATGCCATGAAGCTGGTGTGGAAAAAAGGCCTGGCCGGAGGCAGGATGAAAATTGACAACAGCGGAAACCGTTCTGTGCCTGCATATATTGATATAGGCCAGAAGACAATGGAGCATTATGCAAAACTTTCAGGCACCATTCCCCAGAACATTTTGCTGGAGGTGCTGTTTAACAGGCCCACAACAGCACACATTCTGGGTGGATGCCCGATGGGAGATAGTAAGGAAACAGGTGTGATAGGCACGGATTTTAAAGTTTTCGGGATGCCTGACTTTTACATTGTGGATGGATCTGTGATCCAGGGAAATCCCGGAGTGAATCCGAGTCTTACAATCACTGCCCTGGCCGAATACGCAATGAGTCAGATCCCGGAAAAGAAGGGAAATACCAATAAAAGCCTGGACGAACAGATTCAAACCGTTTCGAGTTCAATTTCTATGGGACAATGATCGGAATGATTCACTTCAGGCAGGATTGCAGCGTTCTGAAGCCTGGATTCAACAGCGGTGCTTACCCAGAAATAGTCGATCCGCCATCCAAGATTTTTTAATCTTGATTGTGCCCGGTAACTCCACCAGGTGTATTGCCCTGGTTTTTGATTGAATTTTCTGAAAGAGTCAACAAAACCACTTTCTTCCCAACGGTCCATCCATGCACGTTCCCCGGGAAGAAATCCGGAAGATTTTTTATGCCGTTCGGGATGATTGATATCAATGGGTTTATGGCAGATATTGAAATCGCCGGTCACAATAAGGTTTGGACGATTTTCCTTCAGCCGGGAGATGAAGGGTAAAAAATCATTCAAAAATTTCATTTTAAATTCCTGCCGGACACCTCCCAGGGTTCCTGAGGGAATGTAGACATTGATGAGGGTGGTATCGCCAAAATCCAGACGGATAAACCGGCCCTCCGAATCATAAGAGGCGATATTCATACCATATATTACATTGTCCGGCTGGATTTTCGAAAGAACAAGAACGCCACTGTAGCCTTTTTTTTCAGCAGAAAACCAATACTGGGAATAACCCAGGGATGTAAAATAATCATGGTCCATCTGGATTTTGTGTGCTTTTGTTTCCTGGATGCATAATACATCGGGATTTGATTTTCTCATCCAACCGGTAAGGCCCTTATTCACAGCGGCCCTTATTCCATTAACATTGTAGGATATAAATTTTATCATCTCCTGAGATCGGTGAAATTTCTCAAATATATTGATTTCTATTAATTTTAGGCCTGAAGTTAAACACAATCCATTGGAATCAGCAGGCAGAAAAAAGCACAAAGAATACACCGGGATGGTCATCAAAACCACAGGGAGCTGGTATATTGTCAGGATCTCCGGGGGGAACCATATCCAATGCAGGATTAAGGGAGGTTTCCGCCGGGAGGGGTCAAGGTCAACCAATCCGGCGGTTGTGGGCGATCAGGTTCGGTTTTTGTATGACGAAGAACAGGATACGGGCATCATTAATTTTATTGAGGACCGGAAAAACCACATTGTAAGGAGAGCCACAAAACTTTCGAAACAATCCCAGGTTATTGCATCAAATATTGACCAGGCGATCTTAATGGTCACCATGATTGCTCCGGAGACTTACCTGGAATTCATTGACAGATATCTGGTATCGGCTGAAGCATACCGCATTCCTGCTATGCTTGTTTTCAATAAAATGGATTTGTATGATGCCCGGTTCGTTGAGAAAATAAATCGTCTTCAATCCATATATTCCGGGTGTGGATACTCATGTTTTCAAATTTCTGCTGCCAGGGGCAGGATAGATCCGGAACTGATTGAAATGATGAAAGGCAGGATCAGTTTATTATCGGGGAATTCCGGTGTTGGCAAATCCACTTTTATAAACAGCATAGACCCGTCACTTGAACTGGCCACCTCTGAGATTTCAGAATATCACCAATCAGGAAAGCATACAACCACCTTTGTGGAGATGCATGAACTAAGCTTCGGAGGTTTTGTTATAGACACCCCCGGTATCAGGGGTTTTGGTCTTATTCACATGCAAAAGGATGAAATCTATCATTTTTTTCCTGAGATTTTCAGGCATTCACACAACTGCAAATACTATAATTGTAAGCACATAAATGAACCCGGATGCGGGGTTATTAAGGCTGTTACAGAGGGGGGCATCAGCCGGTCAAGGTACATGAATTATGTGAATATGTATCTTGATGAAGATCAGAAGTATCGTATTTAGTAAGTTTTTCGTTGGTGTTTTATTGATTACTTGCTTATTTTTGAAATGGGAACGGTTGAATATAATTGTTTATTGAATATCTCCTCTTGAAGCAGCTATGAAAAAAATTTACCTGCTCATATCTCTGGTCATTCTGTTGATCATTGCTGCCAATATATATTATTATCTGAACATTTATCAGAAGCAGGTTAGCTTTCAGAAAAGTTTCCTTTCAAAACAAACCCAGATTGCGGGCTATGATATGGAGCGTTACGGCAGTCAGTTTGTCAGTGATTTGAATTACATTCCTTTTTCGGAGGATGTAACCAGGTTTTTCTTTGATGAAGAAACCATGGTGTCTGTTTCAAACAAGCTGGAGTTCTTTTATTCCAAATTTGAAGATCTGGTCACGAGCATCAACCTTTACGATAATGATAAACATGTGTATTCCCTTTTCAAAGACCGCAGGAACAAGTACATATCTGATGAATACACTTCCCATTCCCAAAAAGAACTTCTTAATCGCGACCAGATCCGGTATGTAAACCAGGAATACCTTTATTATTTGCCTGTTTTTAAAGACAATGTTGTTACAGGAAACCTGGTAGTGTCCATCGATTATATTAAATACATTGAATCCGTATTTGAGGATTCTTACCTGGATTCCATTCAGTGGCAATGGCTCATTGACCTCGACGGGAATGTACTGTATCATAATCTTGGCACCAACGAGGTTAAATTTGGGAGAGTTCAGGACATAACCGCTGAGATACAGGAGGGATATCAGAATGCCATGCAGCATTATGCCATTGTAGATGGCCGGGAACAGGAACTTATTTCGGCCTATTATCCGGTTTTTCTTCTGAGGCGTAATTTCGGTATTGTTTTTTCCCTGCCATCGGAAGTCATCCTGAAGACCATCATCAACAATGCCATAATGATCTCCATTTTCACGGTTTTATTGCTTGCCCTGATCATAGGATTGTTCATTATGTATATCAAGGCACAAAAAAAGGAATGGGAGAACCTCAAGGAATCTGAAGTGGCCCTGAACAGAATCATAGAGACACTGCCTATCGGGGTGATCATTGTTGATGAAAGACAGAACATCAGGAAGGTAAACAGGTCTGCACAGGCTCTGTTTAAAGATGAACATGAAATCAAGGAAGGTTATAAACTTGACGACTGGTTCTTCAGGAAATCCCGGTCCGATCACTCCGGGGAATCCGGAACGGATTATCTCAATGATGTGCTTTCATTCAGAAGGAATAACAAGGAATATTCTTTGCTCAGAAGAGAAATTCCTCTCGTAAGCAAGGGAGAAAAATTGTTCCTTGAAGCACTTGTGGATATTACGGATATTGAGAAAGCCAGGAGACAAAAGGCCATTGCAGTGAAAACCAAATCTGAATTCCTGGCCAATATGAGCCACGAAATACGGACACCGCTGAACGGGATCATTGGTCTTACTGAAAACCTCGATAAAAAAAATCTGACTCCAAAACAAACAGAGTTTATTTCAAGCATTAAAAAATCTGCCGAATTGCTTTTGTCCATTGTTGATGACATATTGACATTTTCCAAGATTGAGGCAGGAGAAATGTTCCTTGAGGAGATTCCCTTTAAACTCCGGGAAGAGCTGAAACATGCCACCAAACTTATAGCGCCGAAGGCCAGGGAGAAAAAGCTGGAATTCAACCTCATGATTGCTGACAATGTGCCGGACAAACTTATTGGAGATCCGTTTAAAATACGTCAGATCATCAGCCATCTGGGAAACAATGCCATTAAGTTTACCAGTAAGGGAACCATTAACATTAAAGTGAATTTGCTGGAAAGTAAAACCGGCAGAATTGTTCTGGAGTTTATTATTGAAGACACGGGGATTGGCATTCCACGTGAAAAGCTTACGACTATTTTTGATTCCTTCACGCAATTTGATCCTTCAAATTCCCGGAGATTTGGAGGGACCGGACTTGGCACCACCCTGTCCAGGGAAATGGTTGAATTGTTGAACGGGGAAGTTAAAGCCGAGAGCCCGTCGGGCATTTCTTCAGATATTAATTTCCCGGGTTCCAGATTTACTTTTACAATTGAAGTCTATTCAGATGAACGCATTGAAAAAAAGATACCTTCCGATAAAATAACAAGTTATGCCCATATAAACGCCCTGATCATAAAAGACAATCATCATAAAGGGCAGAATCTCAGTGATGTTTTTAATAATTTCGGCATCAATGCAAAAGTAAATTTCTTCCAGGAAAAAACCATCAATCTTATAGAATCCAATCTGGAAAACGGGAAGGAGCGGTTTCACCTTTTAGTACTCAGGGATTCACAGACCTTTAACGCTCTTGATCTGGCTGAAAAGTTATATGAGAAAAAACTTACCGAGAATTTTTTCATCATTATTACCAGCATCAACGACCGTAAAGGCAATTATGTCAGAAGCAAGAAACTGGGAGTTGATTATTATCTGATTGAACCATGCGATAATTCCGAACTGTTCAATATTATACAGGACAACTTCAACAATATTAAATTAAGCTTAACGAAAGGCCCGCAGCTTTCAAAACTCAGAAAAGACATCGAAATACTTGTTGCAGAGGACAACCTCATTAACCAGAAAGTGGCTCAAACATTGTTTAAGAATCTGGGATATGAAATTGAAATTGCAGAAAATGGGACCTGCGTGCTGGAAATGATACCCCAAAAGGATTACGACATTATTTTCATGGACGTAATGATGCCGGAAATGGATGGCTGGGAAGCCACAAGGGCCATTCGTGGTCTTGGCAAAAAAATGCCAATAGTTGCAATTACTGCTGATGTCAGCGACGAGGCCAGGCAAAAAGCCATGGATGAGGGCATGAATGATTACATACCCAAGCCGGTGAAAATTGATGAGATCAAGAGGGTTCTTCTTCGCTGGTTTTCCGAAACATCTTAGTTGACATGGATTCGCTTTCGGTTCCAGGAGCATTCATGGAATATTAAATATACGGGACAAAGATGTTTGTTTCATGAGATTCAAGGAGATTATTACAGCTGAAATGTTTTTCAGCAACCGGACGAACATTCCGGTTATTGATGTTCGCTCCCCCAAAGAGTATGGACATGGCCATATCTGTGGAGCGGTAAATCTTCCTCTGTTTGATGATGATGAACGGGCTGAAGTCGGAACCCTTTTCAAACAGGAAGGTCCCGATGCTGCACTTCTCAAGGGACTTGACATTGCCGGAACCAAAATGCGTTATTTTGTGGAGGAGTCCAAAAAAATTGCCCCGGCGGGAAACATAATCTTACACTGTTGGAGGGGTGGCAAAAGAAGCGCATCAATGGCCTGGCTTTTCCAAACAGCCGGAATGCAATGTGCAGTTATAGAAGGCGGTTACAAGGCCTGCCGGAGGTACATGAAGCAACAGATCAACAAGCCGGCTTCACTGGTGTTACTGGGCGGTATGACCGGTTCCGGAAAAACAGAAATACTGCATCATATTGAAAAAATGGGAGAACAGGTAGTGGATCTTGAGGCCCTGGCCAGGCACAAAGGCTCTGCATTTGGGGGGATAGGCCAGGCAGAACAGCCAACAACGGAGCAATTTGAGAACAACCTGTTTGAGAAATGGAACGTTCTTGATAAAAAAAGGATCATCTGGATTGAAGATGAAAGCAAGGCTATCGGACAAGTTACAATCCCCGACGAACTTTTTTTGATAATGAGGCAAAGTCCGGTTCTTGAACTCATCATGGATAAAAAATCCAGAGCGGAACGGATTGCACGGGATTATGCCAGACTGGACCCCGAGGAACTGGTAAAAGCGGTGCATCGCATTGAAAAACGGCTGGGAGGTCTCAATGTAAAAAAAAGCATTCAAGCGATTTACAATAAGGACTTTAAAACGGCCATCCATCTTATTTTACCTTATTACGATAAAAGCTATAATGCCGGCCTGGGATACAGGAATTCCAACAGCCGCCACAAGGTGGAACTTGATAAAGACCAACCGCCTGACAATGCAAAAAAAGTAATAAAACTTGCAGGGGAGCTACAGCTTTTCTCTCAGGTATAAAGATGTTTTACAAGCCGGATTCTAAATTGCACAATGGCATTTCGGCTAAATTCTTTACATTTGTATATTAATAAATACCTTCATTAGTTATTCATGGAAATGAAAAAAAACATCGAAACCTTCGGGTATATCACCAAAGTAGAACGACTCCACACCCTTACTTCAAATGTTCGGGAAGGCACATTTGTTCTTGAAAACTTTGAACCTTTTCCGGGATATCACGGATCCAACCTGCCCACAGGCTATGATCCACACTACATTTTTTTGATGACCAAAAAAGAATATTCCTATGAAATGATAAGCCGGATATCAATGAACATCCGCAGGAACAGCGGGCTGTCATTTGGAGCACGTCCGGCCGAACTGTTTATTTTTAATAAAAAATATCATGCCATACGGATCAAGGAACTGAAAAGTTTTGAGCTCATACCCGAACTTCAGGATTGGTACCTGAATGAGGGTGTTTACTTTATGAAAAACAGAAAATTCAACAATGACGGAGTTATTAATGTCATGAAACATTTTCAGCTGGATGAATTTGAGGAAGGCATTTATAAGGACCTTGGAAATCCACTGATGAATTATCTCCAGGTACCCGTTCGCCTGTCGTGGAAAGTATTTGAAAAAATGACTGTTTATATCAAGAACAATCTTGAGAACAGCAATTTTGATGCGGCTATGGGGGTTATATATTTAAAGGATGTTATGGACGTTGTGCGTATTTTTGAAAAGGGAATGAATGTTGGCTTTCTGAAACAAATTCGCGGAATGTATCTTGAGGAGATCCGTAAATTAAGTTTGTAACACCCCCCCGATCCGTAACCACACCTTATTGCCGGACGATCTGGTCAGCAGGAACAATCTTATAAAGTTTATCTGAGCGCCGCACCGGCGTTTCAACGGGGATTGAGCAACAATCCCCTTTTTTTGTTGTGGCAACTTGTTTCAGATCTACCCTGATTTCCGTAACCAATGTCTGAATGACACCCGTTGTTGGTCCGGTGATTAAAATGGAATCTCCCACCCGAAGCTCCCCGGTTTCTATTATAAATTCTGCCACCCCGATTTTATTGAAGTAATTGTTGCCTTTCCCAAGGTAGATCTTGCGGCGGGTTGCCTGTGAGCCGTATCTGTGACTCCATTCGCCCAATCGTTGCCCCAGATAATAGCCATCCCAGAACCCCCTGTTGAACACTGTTGCCAGCCGCTCATTCCATGCGTTGATACGCTGGGAATTATAACTTCCATCTTCTAAAGCACATACGGCTTCATCATAGCAACTCACAACAGTGTGCACATATTCCGGTGACCTGGCCCGCCCTTCAATTTTTAAAACCCGTATCCCTGCATCGAGAACCTTATTGAGAAAGTGAATGGTTTTTAAATCCTTTGGCGACATGATGTATTCATTTTCCATTTCCAGTTCATTGCCTGTTTCTTTTTCAGTAACAATATAGGGTTTGCGGCATGTTTGCTGGCAGGCGCCTTTGTTTGCAGAAGCATTATTTTCATGAAGGCTCAGGTAACACTTGCCCGACACAGCCATACACAACGCACCATGGGCAAATAACTCCAGCTGAACAAGATTCCCCGAAGGCCCTGTAATTTGTTCATTGATAATGGTTTCGTGGATCTTATGTATGTGGTCAAGGTGTAATTCGCGGGCCAGCACTACCACATCTGCCCATTGGGCAAAGAACTTTAAGGCGGCAATATTGGATATGTTTAGTTGCGTTGAGATATGCACTTCTGATCTTTTCTTACGGGCTTCCAGTATGACTGCCTGGTCAGAAGCGATTACAGCTGTAATACCGGCCATTGCGGCAGCTTCAAGGATTTTCTGCATCACAGGAAGGTCCTGGTCGTACAAGACTGTATTAAGCGTGAGGTAAGATTTTACTTTTTTTTCATTACAAATACTCACAATTGTCTGCAGGTCTCCGGTGGTGAAATTCTTTGAAGAAACAGCCCTCATATTAAGATGCCTCACACCAAAATATACAGAATCTGCCCCCGCTTTAATGGCTGCCTGCAGGGATTCGAACGACCCTGCCGGAGCCATTATTTCAATCATTTTTCTTGTTATCATCTATTAAGAATTATCCGCATGACGGTGCCTTTATTCAGCTCCGATTGGTGAACAAAGATCTTTCCTCCATGATACAATTCAATAATGCGCCTGGAAAGTGACAGCCCCAGGCCCCAGCCACGGTGTTTACTTGTATACCCGGGCTTAAATACTGATTTAAACTTTGATTTCGGAATTCCCCTGCCCGAATCAATAAGATCAAGGGTCAGATACCGGGTGTTATGAGTCAGGTGAATGCGGACAGACCCGGAACCTCCAATGGCATCTATGGCGTTTTTTGAGAGGTTTTCAATAACCCATTCAAACAGCGGAGTGTTTAACGGAACCAGTACCTGATCTTTTTCAGAGAAATTGAAATCAACAATCACATTTTTTGAAGACCGGGATTTGATGTATGCAACAGAATTCACGATCACCGGAACAATATTGGTGGGAGACAGGATGGGTTTTGAACCAATTTTTGAAAAGCGATCGGTGATCTTCTCAAGCCGCTTGATATCTTTTTCCAATTCCAGTGTAAATTCTATATTTATATTTCGCATCTTCAGCACATCGAGCCAGCCTATCAATGAAGAAGTTGGCGTTCCAAGCTGGTGTGCAGTCTCCTTTGAGAGGCCTACCCAAACCTGGTTTTGTTCGGATTTCCGGGCATTGCTAAAAGCCAGATAGGCCACAAAGATGAACAATACAATAATTGCCAGTTGTATATAGGGGAAGTATTTTAATTGTTCCAGCAAAAGAGAATCCTTATAAAGAATATAATTCCGAGAAGTTTCCCCTAAAACAATCTCAAGCGGATCATGCTCAGAGGCCATTTTTTCAATCTGCTTCTGAAGGTATTTGGGATTTCTTAGTTTTTGATGATCGAGGTTTAACGTGGATATGGTATCCCCGGCTTCATCAACCATAATGACAGGAACCGTGGTATTGTTTTCGATGATCCTGAAAAAAAAATCAATATTCATATCGAGATCTTCAAGGTCAATGATCTCCTGGTTGGCCCGGGCCCAGAGTTCCATTTTTTTTCGTTCCTCAATTTTTAACCGGTCCACCAACCGGCTGGTATACCATAACGAGCTCACACCGATGAGGGCTGCAGTGATGAACAGCAATAATTTCCATCTGATCTTATTTGAATAAATATTCAAGTTATTGCGGTATTAGATGCCTGTTTTTCTGCTACTTAAAGATAGTGTTTCTTGCCGGTCATTTAAAAGTATATTTCATTAATTCCGGCAGTGTCCGGAAGGCTGTCCATTTCTTCCGGGATGATGTTAAAATTTTTCTGACCAAACATTTTTACGGTATCTGCAGTGATAGAATCAGCCTCTTCCCATTTTACAAAAAACTTCTTTTTCTTCCTTACAGGTTGCCAGCCGGCGGAATCTTTCCCGGAAGTTCTGAATTCATTTATGATGATCTTGCCGATGGTTTGTGCTTCCATTTTCAGATGTTCCTTTGTTGAACGAATCATTTCTTTTTGATCATATGAAACATCTGTTTTCCCGGTTTCCCCGTCGATTTTCAGAAAGAGGGAAATCCCTCCCGGGCCATTGTCTTCGACAATTCCAAATTCAGTATTCTCCTTTTTTGCTTTTTTTGCTCTGGTGGCCAGGATCTCCGACAAGAGGACTTTAATTTTATAGTGAAAACGGTTGTTGAAATGATGCGTTCCTGAGGCGGTTATATTGAAAGCCGAGGATTCAATATCCATTTGTGGAATGGTGATCATTTCATCCTTAATTAGAATTTCGTTTTCAAGTGTTGAAAACCGGATGTTCCCGAGTTCTGAAACTGCAATGTATCTCGAAAGACTTTGAATGGGTTCAAATTGAATAAGATGGCCATTTTCAATGGTAATGGCCGCATCGGTAATGATGCTTTTCTTAATGATTTTCAAATCCGGGGTCCATTCGGAATAAAAGTGCACATCCCCGGAAAGCCGGCCTTTTATGTTGTTGCGGGAAATGAATTGTTGTCCAAAATCATTAAATGAATAGAACAGGTCGGTGATGTCAATACGGTCCAGCTTAGCATATACACGGGTTTCCATCAGCCCGGCAGTTTGTTTCAGAGCAATACCGTTTCCGGAAACGTTTCCCTGCATGGAGATGAACGAGAGTGAATCCAGGAACAGGAATCCCGGTTCATAGAATAACAACCCCTGGAAATTTTCCGCTTCGAATTTAAAAAACTTAAATTCCTGTATATGAACATCAATATTGGCAACTATATTTTCTGGAAACCGGACGATCTTTCTGTTAATTTTTTGTACAGCAGTGTCTGCTCTTTCGGGCAACAGGAGATTTAAATCAAATGACGGGGAATGCAGGGAAGCTTTTAACAGCAGAGGTTCCTTTTTGCCATTTATAAAAGACAGGACATTACGCACCTCACCACTGATTGATACCGGATTATCATTGATGTTCAGAGCTACATTATCCAGCCAGAGATGTTTCCCAAGCATGATGCTTCCGGATATTGAGGAATACAAAACCGGACTTTTACCGGTTTTTAAGAAAACATCATGAAGTTCGATATGACCTACCGGATCAAAGATCTCAAGGTCTTTAAATGTGGCTCCCTTAAGGTCTTTTAATCTTCCTGAGAGCCGCACGTTAGTGTGTATGTTTCCACCGATACGTTCCACATGTTTAAATTGCAGGAGATGATTCAACTTATCCAGGCTCAGGGTTCCGGATACTGCACATTCGAGGAAGGGATTATTAAAATCTTTCAATTGAAAAGTTCCGGTGATTTCCTCATCATTAAAAAGGGCAGTGAACCGGCTGATTGAAACCCCGCCCGGGATATCAGGTGTTATTTTTGTTCCGGTGAAAGTGCCATTCAGGAAAATATTTTCAATGGACACACCGGAAACTTTGTCTTTTATTGAACCATTGCTAACAGTATAACTAAACTGAACATCAGGCAGGGAGCCATATCCTGCCCTTCCTTTAATATTGCCGGTGAATGCAATCTGCCCTCCGGTTGAAAACCTTTGTACTTTATTTTGTATTAATTCGGGGAGAATCATGATGTGGGCAGGGATGTCATTATTGTCACTTTCAACATTAAGATCTAATTCCACGGGCCTGGATGTTTTAATGCCGCCATCAACCGCCAGTTTCAAGTCTCCGATTCTCAGGAGGAATTTCTCCAGGTTTAAGTTTGATGCATAGGCATACAACCGGCCATCAATCCGGGCTTCCTGATTTTGGATCCAAACATTGTTATGGTCTTTAATTTCATGTATGAACAGGTTCCCCCTGGTGTTCAGTACAGACTGCAATTGCCGGTATGATGATTTCATGTCTTCTGCCTGGATATCCAGCAAAAATTTTGCAGGAATGCTGGTAAACCGGTAGCGTATGTTTTTCAGCACCAATTGCTTCACATTCAGGATCATACCGGATGAATCAGCTTTTTGGCGTGGCGAAAGGATTTCATAATTCTTGTTTCTGTTTTGATCCACAGCCATATGTATCACACCATCCCTGATGGTCAGGCGGTTGAATACCAGGGTTCTTTTAAGTAATCCCAGGGAGTTCAGGCTGAAGCTAAGCGACCTGACAAACAGCAGGGTATCCGGATTCATGCCGCGGATTGTTTCAGGTTTGAAATGGGGTGTTGATGCAATAAAAACATCGGAAAAATGTGCCGTGAGATTCGGGAAATTCCGAAAAAAACGGATAGTGATGTTCCCGGCCTCCACACCAACAGTGAGCTCTTTATTTAATTCAGCGATCAATCTTGCTGTAATTTGGTCTTCCCGGGTAATCACCAGGATGCTTCCTGCGGCAATGACCAGCAACAGGAAGGCCAGCAGAAACAGAAACAGCCGTTTAAAGAATCTAAGCACAGCAGATCAGAATAAAAACTGCAGGTCAGAAGTTCCATCCACTTCAACCGGGGTTGTGCCGTACTTAAAGATACGGGCTTTTCGCGGGCCGAGTAGTTTTAACTTTTCGTTTTCATACCAAAGCATGGTTCCTTCTCTCAACCCCACGACATAGACATCCTGATTGATCTCAATAAATTCTTCAATACGCATCTCGCGGGTTTCCCCTGCATGGCCATCAGGATTAGCGTCAAGGTAATGGGGATTGATCTGGAAGGGGACCAGGTTGCACACTGCGAAAGTTTCAGGTTGGGCTATGGGCATGTCATTGGTAGTTTTGATGGTTGGGCAAACCACATTGGAACCCGCGCTCCAGCCAATATATGGGATGCCTTCTTTCACTCTGCCGGCTATGGGTTCTATCAATTCATATTCCTGCATTAACCGTGTGAGTTCCCAGGTATTGCCTCCCCCAATAACAATGGCTTCAGCTTCCATAACGGCCTGGACCGGATCCAGGAACCGGTGTATGGATCTGGCATCGTGGCCCAGTTCATTGAACCGTTCACGGACCTTTTGTTCATAGTCGTTGTAAGAAAAAGTGACGGCGGCATAGGGAATGAACAGACAGGTTTTTTTTTCGGTTCCCAGGAATTCCCTGATTTGTTTTTTGGGATGATCCAGATACGCTTCTCCGGCATTTGTAGAGTTACTTATCAATAATAGTTTCATACTCGTTTTATAAATAGTTTGGAATATATGTTCGTTAATAGTATCATGCGATCCTGATACCGATAATCAGAATGTCATCCACCTGCTCCTGGTTGCCTTTCCAGTCCAGGAACGACTGGTTGAGGGCTGCCTCCTGATCATTTGTTGTTTCAGGACTGTTTTTCAATAAGAAGTCTCTCAGATTTTTGTGCATAAATTTTTTTGATTTCGGGCCTCCGAACTGATCGGCAAATCCGTCTGAGAACAGGTAAATCATATCTCCTTTTTTGAGGTCTGTTTCATATTTGGTATAGCGCCGGTCCGGGTATTCTCTGAAAGACCCGATAGAAAGTCTGTCTGGTTTTTGCACCAGCATTTCACCGTTACGGGCCACCCAGAGTGGGTTATAGGCTCCGGAGAATTCAAGTTTGCGGGCTTTTTGATCAATCCTGCATAAAGCCAGATCCATGCTGTCACGCAAAGCCTCAGTTTCATAATCCTTGAACATCCGGTCGCTGAATCCCCGGTTAAGATAGTCAAGCAGGTCTGCGGGCCGGATTTCATGATTTTCTTTCAGTGTGGTATTCAGAAGATTGAATCCAAGAAGGGAAATAAAAGCACCGGGCACCCCATGGCCTGTGGCATCAACGGCAGCGACATAGGAGTAGCGTCCATCCTGCCCGAACCAAAAGAAATCACCGCTGACAATATCTTTAGGGCGGTAGAAAATAAAAACGTCATCAAAGATCTCTCTGATAAAATCCGGATGAGGCAACAGGGCATTCTGTATGTTCTTTGCATAGCGGATACTGGCAGTGATTTCCTGGTTCTTTTTTTCAATTTCTTCTTTTTGTGCAGTCAGCACCACATTGGCTTTTCGTTTTTGTATATAGCTCCGGTAAATGGCCATTGCCAGCAAAAATAAAAGAATAAAACCACCCAAAATGGCATTTCTCTGGAAATTGCGTTGTTTAATCTCAGCTTCTATACGCGCCAGTTCGGCATCCTTAACCATCAGCTCTTTTTCTTTCTGGTCTGTCTGGTACTTCGTTTCCAGTTCGGCGATCTGGTTGTGGATGACCACTGTATAAAGGGAATCTTTTATTTCCTGGTAAATGATATAATTCCGCAAGGAGTTTTCATAATCTCCAAGTTTATCATACACGACAGCTAATTTTTGATGAACGGATTGTTTGGTGTCCGGCAAATTACTCTCGTCACACAATTTGAGACTTTGCTTGAGAAAATCCAGGCTCGTTGGATATTCTTTCAGAGTTAAATACACGGAACCAAGAAGAAAAAAATCCCGGGCAATGCCTTTAACATTTCCTATCTCCTGGTTTATAAGAAGGGATTGGTTAAAATAATCCAGGGCCTGCAGGCTGTCAAATTTCATATATAATTCACCTATATAGTTCAGGGTATTGGCAACTCCCTTTGGGTTCCCTAATTCCTGTTCAATAGCCAAAGCTTCATCAAAATACTTTTTTGCGGCCTCAATACTATCCTGTTCGGATTTAATAGATCCGATATTCCTGAGGGAGGAGGCCATGCCGCCGGGATCATCCTTATCGCGTTGGATATCGAGAGCTTGCCTGAAATATCGTTCTGACTGGTCGTGGTTTTTCAGGAATCCATAAAGTTCTCCGATATTATGGTAAGACACACTCAATGTCTGGACATTATTCACCTCTGTCCATAAGGAAGCTGCCTCAAGATAGTACTCAAGGGCTTTTTCATAATCGGCCCAGATAGAATAGATCTCTCCAAGATTGTTCAGTGAATTGGCCATGCCCTGTTTATCATTCAGTATTTTTTTTATTTCATAGGAACTTTGGTAATTCATTACAGCGTTGGGATAATCCCCGCGGTACTTATTGATTTCACCTATATTATTAAGTGTATTTGAAACTCCCTGTTTATCATTCAGTTGTTCTTTTATCTCAAGTGATTTTTTATAATATTCAAGGGCCTGGCTGTAGTTGCTTCTACGGCTGTTGATAATCCCCAGGTTGTTATATGCATCTGCAATTCCCTTTAAAAAACCAATTTCTTCACTAATTCTCAGCGAGTTAAATAAATTTTTTTCAGCCTGTTCATAATCTCCCTGAAAAAACCAGATGGTTCCGGTATTTTTAAGAGCGATGGCTTTTTCCCTGGGTTTATTTTGATTTGCTGCCAAAGTTATGGCCTCTTTTGCATAATCTTTGGCTTTTTCCATATCAACCGACATGTAAGCACGGGTCAATTGATGCAAGAGATCAAACCGTTCCTGTTTGCGTGCTTTTTTCAGGGCATTTTCCAGGCTGTCGGTTATGCCCTGTCCGCCAGCCTGAGAGCTTAAGGAAAAAATCAGAATTATAAAGCTGAATAACAACCGTTTAGACATGATTTAAAGGCATGTATGACTATGGGTTATAATTTTTATAAAGATAGAAAAATAAAATCCGAACCCTATAAAAAAAGGGCTGTCTCAATTTGTTTTGAGACAGCCCTTTTTTTATGTTAGTGTCAGTGTTTACTGAGCACTTAAAACTTGATGGTCATGTTGGTAATATCGAGGGGGGCCCAGGGATCAAAACCGGATAAATTGATGAATTCAGTGGTAAATCCCGGCGTATTCGGAATGTTATTATCATTAGAAACAAAGCCGTTTAGGCCTACGAAATAAGCAGCCCCCCGGGCATTTTGCAGGTAATAGTCAAGCACAGGCTGTGTCACAGTGACATAGGCAGTAGTGATCTCAGACTCAAGCACTTTATCCATGGAATATTGGGTCCAAAGATCGGGCATCCCTGTATTTGGCAGGGTGGTTGGAGGCAAGGCACATCTGGCCACGGCAATATCCAGGTTGATGTTATTTTTACCCTTAAAAGACCAGGCCCGGCCACCTGTATGGCTGGCATCAACGAAATAGGCATTCGGATGAATGCTGTTCCCGTAGAAATACACAATTTCATCTTTTTGCCCCACAAACATTTTCAGCTTATTCATATAATTGAGCGAGGTGGAATCCATGCCTGTGATCTGAACCAGCATGGTGCGGTCGAAATTCCGGTCAATTTCCGAATAGTCAATACGGATCAGGGTTTGACGCATGAAAATAGTACGATAGTTCCAGGCTTTGGTGTGCATGATAACTACAACTTTCAGCGGATTCAGATTCCAGTACAAGGCCAAAGCTTTTCCGGTAAGGTCATCAGAGATGATCATTTCATAATCCCAGGCAGTGCCTTCAAATTGCACCATTTCTTTTACCACCACAGTTTTGGTCCGGTTGTCCAGGTCGCTGGTATATGAAAAATTAATGGGTTTATTGATATTATATCCCTGAATGCTTCTTAAAGCACTATTGACCATGTCGGCTGAGAATTCTCCAACATACACCAGGGTCCTTAAATGCTGATACAGATCTCTTCCGGATGCAATGCTGTCTGCAAGAATAAAATTCTTTTTATCAAAATCAGGAACACTTATGGCATCAGAAAGATTAACCTTCACATTTTCGGGAACAATGTCCCCTTTTTCCTTTTTCCGGCAGGCTGAAAAAAACAGGCCTGCAATGAGGGTAAACAATATAATTCGGCCGTATGTTTTCATAACAATTGTTTTATGGTTTGCATATTATTTTTTTACGCACCGGAACACAAAAGGTTCCGGTTGGGTGGTTCAAATTTTATGCAAGCTTGTTTTGCTCAGGGTTAGGATTGAGTGGCGGGCCTGGCTCAGGCGAGATGAGAACTGAACATGCTTTTGAGACGCCTCTATAATTGCGGATTAATAGTCTTTAATTTCCGTGATATTGAGGTTTTCGGGATTGAGATCCACTTTGGTCATGTAGGATTCGCAGGTAGCGATATTAATTACGAGTAAAGATCCTGATAAAACGGGACCATATCCTGTGATCATTTTCAGCACCTCGCTGGCTTGCATGGTTCCAATAATACCGGGCAGCACACCAATGACACCCACATCCTCAGGCTGAACAGCCTCTTCCGGCCCGGGTGGTTCTGAGAGCAGGCACCTGAGAGTAGGTCCGCCCTTATAGTTAAATACTGAAAATTGTCCTTCAAATTTATAAATGGAACCATATATCAACGGTTTTTTTTGGATGACACAAGCATCATTGATCAGGTAGCTGCTTTGGAGATTATCAGTGGCATCCACAACAATATCATACTCACCAACCACCGGAAGGGCATTCTTTTTGGAGAACTTGATGTTTAAGATATTTATGTCCAGAAGGTCGTTCAGTTCTTTCAGGCGCTCATTAGCTATTATGGCCTTGTGTTTTCCCAGATCGTGCGATCCATATAAAACCTGTCTTTGCAGGTTCGATTCATCCACCTTATCATCATCCATAATGCCCAGGGTGCCCACACCGGCTGCAGCCAGGTATTGCAAAACAGGACATCCCAATCCGCCCGCACCAACTACCAGGACCCGGGCTTGTTTAAGCTTTTCCTGACCTTGTTGACTGATCTCGGGGATCATCATCTGACGCTGGTAGCGACGGATTTCTTTGGGGGTAAGTGGCAGAGATTTCATCTGTTATTATTTTAGAATATAAATATACAAATTCTTAAAATGGTTCCATTTGTCCTATAACATATAACCTTTAAACCTGCGAGGTTTTCGAAAACCCCGCAGGTTTAATATACTAATTGATTCAAGGATAAAATTACATATTAAAATCCAAGGAGGACCAGGCCAATGGAATAAGGATATAATTCAGGACTGTTCTGGAACAGGGGAGTGATGTTATAATTTGCAAACAACCTCAGGAATTTAAAACCGGCCCTGAAAGTGACCTGTGCCTGTATGGGCGTTACACTGTAATCGTCAAAATTCCGAATGTCGTAATTGATGTTCTGATCGGTGTACCGGACCCGGGTATAAGCACGCAACTTCAACGAACCGATGACCCCGCCGGCGATATATAAACGCCTGCCATATCTGCCTGGCGAAAGGTGAAACTCCATGATCAAAGGAATGGTAAAATAATCCACATGGAATTTGGACATGCTGACGCTTCCCGGCAAAGGAACCTCAACGATATTTCCCGTCGCATCCCTGGCAATGGTACTGGTGCCGCGAAATTTATAGTCGTTCAACTGAAATCCCATTCCTGTCACCAGCCCAATACTCTGATGTGCAATGTTAAGACTGTACTGGAGGATGTTAAAATTCACATTCCAGGAATTGTTACTGCTCAGTGACATAAAATCATTGGGTAAATTAAAACCCGGGGTCAGATAGTTGTTCATCCCCAGTTCAAATCCGGACCAGTGACCTTTAAAGCGCCGCTTAGACCTGAATTTGAATTCCCGGGCAATATCTTCCACATCCATGATTTCAACCGTGGTGCCACTACCGGTTTCAACGATCTTAATTCCCTTTTTACCCACCTTTATTCTTATAGTATCCTTTTTATCCTGTACGATCACTCCGCCGTTCCGGCCAACCACCACTTCAGTTCCTGACTGGTCCTCAATCACAGAAACCACATTCCCTGATCCAAATCGAACATTCGTTGTATCTGAAGGCTTTTGATGGACCCTGGAGGTATCCTTAACGGGCACCACTTCTTTTTCCTGTGAATAAAGTGTAAGCGGTAAAACCACACCAATGATCAGAAGAATGGAAGCTGCATATTTCATGTTTAGTCTGTTTTAATGAACAATGGATCTTCTAGTACTTTGTCCCTATGACGACGGGTATTACCATTTTGTTACAACGATGTGGCAGGCAGGGTTTCGTACTTCATCTTTCTCCCTGATCCCCGGGGATCCCTGTTTTTCATGCACATCAGAATATCTGGCTTTTCAGTATTGCTATGGAAGGGACCATCTTACAAAACAGGACAGGGAGCGTTGGTAATCAAATAATCCGGGTTAATCATTATCCAGTTGGGTGGAAAACTTCAAACCATCTGACACAAAAGCCAATGAGGTCAGTTTGCCATTCCGGTTTGTTGAGGAATTCAATTGTAAATGAGATCCGGTAAGTTTATTAATACCGTTGACTCCGGCTTTTGCAATGGCAATAAGTAGTGGGGTGTAGGATTCTCCGGAATTCCGGGAGTTTAGGAGCTTAATCTTGAAATCCTTTATGGTATATGATTCAAGCGTTGCCAGATCGTCCTCTGTAAGAAATTCAGGAATATATATCACGGGAGGTTTCAGTCCGGCATCAGGGTTGGAGAGGGGGAGGAGATTAGCCTGCGTGGAAAGGATCTCCGGCAGGATGATCAACTCCCTGCTGACCTCAGAGGCAATCTTTTCCTCAGTATCATTTAAAGGTTTTTCAACAGTCTGTAACTTCAGGTAATTATTTGTTGCATTTGCGTCCTGTACTGCTAAAAGGGGCCTGACCTCCCCGGTTTCTTCCCGGGGTTTTATTTCAGTAATTACAGTTGGCACAGACGGGTTTTTATCATCTCCGGAAGCTATTGGGTCGCGGATGTGTGCCACGGTCTGGCGGCTTTCTCCAACCAGGAAGATCCGTAATACCAGTGCCAGTAAAATAAAAGCTGCTGCTGTATAACGGATCCAGACGGGGATGAGTATTTTAAAACCCGGTTTCTTCAGCAATTTCTTCTGATCGAAATGCTCTGCGGAAGGCGACAGTTTTATCAGGGAATACTGGTTAAATAAATATCTGAGTTCAGGGTCGGCACTCATTTTCTTCAGCAGGGCATTGGAATCAACCGGTTCCAGGTCTTTTTCAAGTTGGGCGATACATTCGAAATCCTCACGGGGAATGGTGTGTAGCAGGTCGGTGTGTGTTTTTTTCAGAAAGTCGTTTTGACCGAAGGAGATCAGGTTTGCAGAAACTTCTATTCCAACGATTGAAAACACCTCATCTTTCAGATCAGGATTTTGTTCAAGGAACATTCTGAAAGCTTCCGTTTGGAGAGCATTCAGATTTCCTTCAAGATAATCAAGGGCAAACACCTCATAATTGGCACGGTCGATTCTCATGGTTAAATCAGTATTTCCACTTTTCCAATCCGTTCTTTCAGGAACAATCGTCCACGGTAGATATACACCTTCACTTTGGATTCAGAAAGGCCGGTAAGTTCAGAAATTTCTTTATAGGAATACCCTTCATAGTCTCTGAGGAGGATGACAGATCGCTGGTCTTCAGGAAGTTGAAGAATGATTTTATGAAGGATCTCATTGACATCGGGATGAATTTGTTCTTCAGCAGGTTCAACAGCTTGTTCGTTCAGATAGGCCTGCTGTCTTTTTTCTTTTCGAATGCCATCAATAAATGTGTGGTAAGCAGTTGAAAACAGATAGGATTTGCATTTTTCAAAAGGAACTTCCTCAATTTTCCGCCACAATTTTTCATAGGAATCCTGAACAATATCTTTTGCTTTTTCCTCATCGGCCAGGCTTTTAAGGACAAACCTGAAAATATTATCGCTGTACAGGTCAACAGTTTTGTTGAATTCTTCAACGGTCATGGCACACATTCTAAATTAGGACGGTTTATGACAGGATTTTGTTACAGGGCCAATAAATGGTTAGTTTATTGACGGCAAAAAAAACAGTTAGCTGCATTTCAGACAGCAAGATAGAGATAAAACTGTGAGACGGGGATTTTTAAAGTTATTTCCCTCAAATTTGTATCTTGGGATTGTAATTTTCGGTAGCCAAACAGAATAAGCGATGAAAAAACTCCTTTTTATCATCTTCATTACAGCCATCATCTTTTCATTTCACAACATCAGCCTGGGGCAGGAACCCCGGAATCATGATTCTGCAACGACAGAAACGAGCCGGCCAGGTGAACAGGAAGTCTTACATCAAAATGAAACCACACATGAAGAAGAGGGGTCTCCGGAGGGGTCTCATAGCGCCGATATGTCGCCCCTGTTTTTTATAATCATTGCCCTGATCATTGGAGCGGCCACAAGGCATTTTTTAAGAAAAAGCCCCTTACCGTTCACAGTGATGTTACTGATCATTGGGTTGATCATGGGGGCTGCTGTTCGTCTGGGCTGGCTGGGAAATTTTTCAGTTGGCAGCTTTCAGGTAGATTTGGATTTTCTTAAAAAATCCATCAGTTGGGCCGGTCATATAGAACCACATCTGATCCTTTATATTTTTCTTCCTACTTTAATATTCGAAGCTGCTTTTGCCATGGATGTTCATACATTCAGAAAAACGGCGGTCAATGTTACCATACTGGCCATACCCGGAATCATTGTGGCCATGCTTTTAACCGGGGTGCTTGTAATGAATCTCAATCTGTTTGGTTTGGCTATGGACGGTTGGGGCTGGGCCATGGCCTTTATGTTTGGGGCTGTGGTCAGTGCCACAGATCCGGTGGCGGTGGTGGCGGTTTTGAAAGATCTGGGTGCAAGCAAGAAACTGGGAACTCTGATAGAGGGTGAATCCATGCTTAACGACGGAACGGCCATTGTCATTTTTATGGTATTTCTGGCAGGACTTACCGGAGGGGCTTCAGATACTTCACCCATTCTGGAATTCTTACGTGTTGCAATTGGCGGTGTGGTGATTGGGTTTATTATTGGCAGTCTTTCGATATCCTGGGTACGCAGGGTTTTCAATGATGCCCTGGTTGAAATTTCAGTCATTATTGCGGCGGCTTATATTACCTTCTATATTTGCGAACATTTTTTTCATGTATCGGGCGTACTGGGCCTGGTCACTCTGGGTTTGGCAATGGCAAGTGTTGGAAAGACACGGATCAGTCCGGAGGTGGAGCATTTTCTTCATGAATTTTGGGAATTGTTTGCCTTTATTGCAAACACACTGATTTTCATTATAGTGGGTGTGGTTATTGCCGAACAGGCTTCCTTTACACGCAAAAACGTACTCATTCTCCTTATCGTGTACATTGGCATACATATCATCAGGGCCATTGTAATACTCCTGTTTTATCCGGTCATGCGAAAAGCGGGATATGGATTGCCCAAAAAGGATGCGCTGGTATTATGGTATGGAGCCCTTCGGGGCGCGGTTGGATTGGCATTGGCTTTAATTGTGGCAAGTGAAAGCAGTATTCCTGAAGAAATCCGCAGTCAATTCCTGTTCCTTACGGCGGGAATTGTGACCCTGAGTCTGCTTATAAATGCTACCACTATCAAATTTCTGGTAAATAAACTGGGTTTGACAAAATTATCCCCGGCCAAGGCTCTGATGCATGCAGATGCGTATAAATATCTCTATAACAGTTCACAAAATGCTCTGGATAAGGCAAAAAGAGACCGGTCCCTTCGCAGGGCGAACTGGGAGGTTGTGAAAGAATACCTTCCGGATCCGGTTGAAGAAGATGAAACAACATCCGTAAAAATTGATACCATTGCCGAATTCAGGCGCCGGGTTCTTGAAAAGGAAAAAAGCAGCTACTGGCACCAGTTTAAAAATGGTTTGCTTGGGCCGGCGGCAGTTATGGGTTTAACCGAGACCATTGATAATATCATTGATCAGGATGGCATGATCTCACTGTCTGAACGAATGGACCTGGAAGATTCGTGGAAAACCAGAAGCTGGCTGGACCTGATGCAGAAAATTCCCTTTTTGGCAAAACTGTCACGCCGCTACTTTTTTGAAAAACTATCGGTAAGTTACGATAGCGCCCGCGCATTTGTTGAGGCACAGGAAGATGCATTAAAGCTTGTTGAAAGCATGGTTCGGGGGCTTGAAACCGCCGGCATCAACAACCGGGAAGAAGATGCAAATATCCTGGGCATTATTGAGGAGGAGATTAAGGAAAATAAGATTCATGGGCAGACATTTTTAAGGAATCTCAGAAAAAATTACCCCGAAATCTATTCTGCCATTACTACCAGACAGGCCATCCGAACCTTGCTGAATTATGAAAAATATACAGTTGAACGCCTGATGAAAAACGGTCGCCTGGAAAGCAGTGAGGCAAGTAAGCTGATTTCCGAAATTGAAGAGCGCATGAAAAAGCTCATGGAATCACCGCCTCATGTAAAAATTCCGGATACGATCAGCCTTTTAAAAGAATCCTATCTCTTTAAAGATCTGAATCCGGGGGTTCTGGAAGAGATCATTCCTTTATTCCAGACAAAAGTGTTTCCCGCCGGGGATAAAATCATTCGTGAAAATGTCTCGGGCAATGGCCTCTATTTTATTGCCAGGGGAACCGTCCGGATATCTGTTAAGGATGAGGTTGTGGACATACTGAACAGAGGACGGTATATTGGCGAAATTGCCGGACTTACAGGGATGGCCCGGTCTGCGGAGGTTGCTGCCGAATCTCCTGTTACAGCCCTTTGGATCTCCAGTTCCCATCTGAGAAAAGTGGTTTCCCAAAATCCGGAGATTACAGAACGCTTGTGGCACATTGGCGGCGAACGCATCAGTGAAAACCTGCTGCGGGAAACCGAACCCTATTCTCAATGGAAGCATGAGCAAATCAAGAACCTTGTCCGTAAGGGTTTTTTGGTTTACAGGGGGCAGGTGTCCCATGAAGAATATCTGGATAAACTGAAGATATTGATTTCAGGAAAGGCAACAAATGCAAACAATAAATCCAGGATCTTTGAAGCGCCAGCCATCCTGGAAGCGGCCAGTTATAATTTCAGTCCCGATGCCTTGCTCTTTGTATGCTGAACGTTTTTTTTTTATTCAAATATTAATTTCTACTTTTGCACGACATTTTTTTCGAAGAACAATGGAGGATTTGCAAACATATGAAATTCAATTCCGGGGTCTTTCAGAAGGGGAACATGATTTTCAGTTTAAAATAAACAATGAGTTCTTTAAATGTTTTGAGAAATCTGAAATCCGGAGGGGCTCATTAATAGCAAACATTTGCCTGATCAAAAAACCACGGATGCTTGAAATTGAAGTGCAGTTGATTGGACGGGTTGAGGTGCCATGTGACCGCTGCCTGGAGCCATTCATTTCGCTCCTTGACAATACGCATAAGTTATATGTGAAGTTTAGTAAAGAACCGGAGGAGGAAACTGAAGATCTTATTTTGCTTTCTGAAAAAGCCTGTAAAATAAATCTCGCTCATTACATTTATGAATTTATTCATCTGAGTCTTCCGTATAAAAAAGTGCACCCCGAAGATGCATCAGGAAAAAGCCAGTGTAATCCGGAAATGCTTAAAAAGCTTGACCTGTTAACAGCAAACCGGCCAGGTGAGGATACGGATTCGCGGTGGAAAGAATTGAAAGAAGTATTTACCAGTAAAAAATAAAATCAGGGAAAATGGCACATCCAAAAAGAAAAATTTCAAAACAAAGAAGAGATAAGAGGAGAACACACTACAAGGCCAAACTTCCTACTGTGGCCAGTTGTTCAAATTGTGGGGCCAGCGTACAGTACCACCGGGTTTGTCCCGAGTGTGGATATTATAAGGGTAAACTGGCTGTTGAGAAAGAATCAGCCGTATAAATTCTCTAAATTCCGGTTAAATTATGAAGATTGGGTTGGATGTAATGGGCGGTGACTTTGCCCCCGAAGCCACCATTCTTGGGGCTATTCAAGCCCGGAAGGAACTGGATGCAGAAACGACTCTGGTATTGGTTGGCGATGAGAAGATCATCAGAAACCTTCTGAAAAAGAAAAATGAGAATGCCGCCGGGTATGAGATCATCCATGCCGGAGAAATCATTGAAATGGGTGACCATCCTGCAAAAGCCTTTGCCCAAAAGACAAGTTCCAGCATATCCATTGGATTTAATCTTCTGAAGCAAGGGATCGTTGACGGATTTGGAAGCGCAGGAAATACGGGTGCAATGCTGGTGGGCATACACTACTCCATCCGGACCATAACAGGCATTATCCGTCCGGCCATTGCCACTTTTATTCCCAACCAGTCTGACATACCAACTCTGATTCTGGATGTTGGTCTGAATCCCGATAGCAAACCGGATGTATTATACCAGTATGCCATCATGGGGTCGGTATATTCCGAAAATGTTTGGAACATTGAGGAACCCCGGGTGGCTTTGTTAAACATTGGATCGGAAGAATCCAAAGGGAATCTGGTGGTCCGGTCCGCCTATGATTTAATGGTTGGATCCAGGCATTTTAATTTTGTTGGCAATATTGAGGCCAACGAATTGTTCAGCAATGCAAAAGCAGATGTAATCGTCTGTGATGGATTCGTCGGCAATGTGGTTCTGAAAGAAGCAGAGGCATTTTATAAACTGATCAGACAGAAGAAAATTGATGATCCGTATTTTGAGCGGTTCAATTTTGAGAATTTTGGAGGCAGTCCTATTCTTGGTGCCTCCTCGGTAGTAGTTATCGGACATGGAATATCCAATGCAAAGGCGATTAAAAACATGGTTTTGCAAACCAGGGAAATGGTTAAAGCAGGGCTGATTGAAAAAATAAAAAACACGATCAAATGATGGGAAAAATTAAAGCTGCAATTACAGGCATTCATGCCTGGCTCCCCGAATACAGGCTGACCAATGATGAGCTGGCCACTATGGTAGACACTTCTGATGAATGGATTATGCAACGCATTGGCATAAAAGAACGCCGTATCCTGAAAAAACCTGACACCGGCTCCTCCTACATGGGGGCAAAGGCCGTTAAGGGATTGCTTGAAAAAACAGGAACCAGCCCTGAAGAGGTTGACCTTGTCATTGCCACAGGAGTGACCCCCGACATGGTGTTTCCAGCCAATGCAAATGTCATCGCTGATAAGGTGGGAATTAAAAACGGCTTTGGCTTTGACGTCAATGCGGCATGTTCCGGATTAATATACACTTTGCAGACGGCTGCACTTTATGTAGAATCAGGAAACTATAAAAAAGTTATTGTGGTGGGCACGGATAAGATGTCAGCCATTACGGATTATACCGACAGGACCACATGCCCGCTGTTTGGAGATGCCGGAACAGCCTTATTACTGGAGCCTGCAACCGGAGATGTCGGTATCATCGATCACAAGTTTTATACTGATGGTCTGGGGCGGCACCACCTGCACATGAAAGCCGGGGGATCTAAACGACCCGCTTCGATCGAAACAGTGAAGAACCGTGAACATTTTGTATTTCAGGAAGGACAGGCAGTGTTTAAATTTGCGGTCACAAAAATGGCGGACGTATCAGTTGAACTTATGGAAAAACACCATCTCACCGGAGATGACCTGGCATATCTGGTACCACACCAGGCCAACATGAGGATCATTGATGCTACAGCACGGCGGATGAATCTGCCCAGGGATAAGGTCATGATCAATATTGAACGTTATGGCAATACCACCTCTGCAACCATACCACTCTGCCTGTGGGAATGGGAAGATAAATTGAAAAAAGGGGATAATGTGATCCTTACTGCCTTTGGCGGTGGTTTTACCTGGGGGGCAGTGTACCTGAAATGGGCCTATGACGGAGCTGCAGTGAAGAAAATTTGATTTCCTTCACCCCCTGAACAATAAAAATCCCCGTGGTTCTGTTTCTCAAATGGTTAGAAATATCCGGGATTAGACGAATTGAGACCAGAATTTATATCTTTGCATTTTGTTAACATAGTGAAATTCAAAAAATAACGAGACATGGCCATGGCAAAAAATAATGAGAATGGAAACAACGTCATCAACATGATTGGCGTTGGCACCGAAATTACAGGTGATGTGAATTCCAATGGCGATATAAGAATTGATGGCAACCTTACGGGAAACCTGTATACAAAAGGAAAAGTGGTGATTGGTGAATCGGGGAAAGTCAAAGGTGAAATATTTTGCAAAAATGCCGACCTCGAAGGTGTTATTGAAGGTAAGATAAACGTTACGCAGCTTCTTTCACTTAAAGCATCTGCAAAAGTGAACGGCGACATCAATACCAGCAAATTGGCCATTGAACCCGGTTCACGATTTACCGGAAATTGTTCCATGAGTGATGATGTTATCTCTTCAAAAGAAGCAAGCCAGGAATTCAAAATCAACCGCGAAACAGCCCAGGAACCAGCAACCAAAGCAATTAAGTAGCTGGGCACGTTATTCCGGTATGGGTTTTCAGATGGGCGTGATCATCTTTGCCGGTGTGTTTGGCGGCATCAAACTTGATGAGAAATTGAATTTTGAGTTCCCGTTATGTACCCTTGTATTATCCCTTTTTGGTGTTGGTGCTGCATTGTATGTTGTGCTTAAGGACTTCATTAATAAATAAATGCCCAATATTAAAACACTCCTCTGTCTCATTCCTATGTATGTTCTCCTGCTGATTGCGGGAGGGATACTGATCCCTGGCTTCCTGACCGGACTGACCCGGGCGCATTATTTCATTACTTTAAGCTATGTTTTTCTGGTTAGCGAAGGATTGCTTTTTCTGTTTTTCAGAGGACTGCACAAATCCCGCCAAAAGGCGGTTCTCAACACCTTCCTTACTATTTCCATCAAATTTATTTTGTACCTGGTATTTATCATTACCTATTATCTGCTCACAAAAAATTTTACAACGGCATACTTAATTGTATTTTTTGTCCTATATTTAGCATTCACTTCATTCGTCCTGATTGTGATGGTTAAGTCCCTAAAGACAAAGCATTTATAACTAAATAAAAACGTGAGAAAAATCACATTCAGCATCCTTGCCGGCCTTGCTTTTATCGGGTTATCAACAGGGATGTTGTATGCTTCAGAAACCGGGGAAGGAGATAGCGGGGAAGAAAAACCATTTGACATCACAGAATTTGTTCTTGGTCACATAGCCGATGCCCACTATTTTCATATTCTCACTTTAAAGAATGGCCACCATGTGGCCATGCCCCTGCCGGTACTACTTTACAGTAAATATTCCGGATTTCACATATTCATGTCTACAAAACTTACCCATGAGCCCGAATACCTCGGGTTTTCACTCGAAGAAGGGAAAATAGCAGAGCATGCCGTTGCGGAAGAAACCTACTATCCTCTGGATTTTTCAATTACACGAAACGTCTTTTCATTGTTACTGACCTCAGTATTGATCCTGTGGATCTTTATTTCACTGGGACGTTCCTATGCAAAAACCGGCATTTCTGAACCAAAAGGCGTACAGGGATTTATTGAACCGCTGATCTTGTTCGTCCGTGACGACATCGCAAAAATCACCATTGGAGAGGAAAAACATGAACGTTTCATGCCATATCTCCTGACGGCTTTTTTCTTTATCCTGATCAATAACCTGATTGGTATTATTCAGGTATTTCCCTTTGGATCTAATGTTACCGGAAATATAGCAGTGACCCTTGTGCTGGCTTTTTTTACATTTATCATTACGCATTTCAGTGCAAATAAAGGCTACTGGAAACACCTCGTTGCCATGCCCGGTGTTCCGGTATGGTTGTATCCGGTTATGATTCCCGTTGAGATCATTGGCGTTTTTTCAAAACCCTTCGCGCTGATGGTCCGGCTTTTTGCAAACATCACCGCAGGACACATCATCATCCTGTCGCTGATCTCAATGATATTTCTGTTTAAATCCATATTCATTGCCCCGGCATCCCTGGTATTTGTATTGTTTATGAATGTGATTGAATTGCTGGTAGCCTTTCTTCAGGCTTATGTATTTACATTGTTATCAGCACTGTTTATCGGATTGGCTGTTCAGGACCATCAATAATGAAATTGTTTGATTTAATGCATCATATTGTTTAATTAAATTCTTAACACATGACTGGAACATTAGCAGGAGTAGGAGCAGGATTGGCAGTGATCGGGGCCGGTTTGGGAATTGGCAGGATTGGAGGCCAGGCGATGGATGCCATCGCAAGGCAACCTGAAGCTTTTTCCATGATCCAAACCGCCATGATCATTTCTGCCGCTCTTATTGAAGGTGTGGCATTATTTGCCGTTGTTGTCGCATTGATTAGTAAATAAAAAACCATTGGCCGTAACGGTTGGTTACGGCCAGGTTTTTTTTAATTATTAAAATTTTACAATTATGGATCTTGTTACTCCGGGAATAGGCTTGATCTTTTGGTCCACTCTCACATTCCTGCTGTTGCTCATTCTGTTGAGGAAATATGCATGGAATCCTGTGTTAAAAGCAGTGAAATCCAGGGAAGAACGGATTAAAGGCGCACTTGAATCAGCCGAAGAGGCAAAAAAGGAAATGGAACGGTTAAAAGCGGATAATGAAGTCATCATCAGGGAGGCAATGGATGAACGCAACAAGCTGTTGCAGAATGCACGGGGGATGAAAGAAAAAATTGTTGAAGATGCTAAAGTTCTGGCTATTGAGGAATCCAAAAAGATCCTTGAGTCGGCCAGAGCAAAAATTGTAAGTGAAAAAGAAGCCGCCATTTCAGAGATCAGAAAACAGGTAGCTGAATTATCTGTGAAAATTGCTGAAAAGATACTGAAAGAAGAACTTAAAGACACCAGAGACCATAAAAGGCTGATCAAAAGTTATATGGATGATATCTATCTGAATTAGGAAACCGGACAGTATGAACACGGGAAAAATATCGGTCAGGTATGCCAGGGCATTGTTTCATCTGGCCCGGGAGAAAGGAATCCTTAAAAAGGTTTCCGGGGACATGCAAATGGTGTTCACAGCCATCAGGGAACATATTGAATTCAGGAATTTCCTGGACATCCCCATCATTCCCGATTCGGAAAAAAAGAAGATCATTCACAGCATATTCAAAAACAATGTAGATCCTGTTACATTGAGTTTTCTCGACCTGATTGTTAAGAATAACAGGCTGTCCTTCCTGGAAGGCACGGCCAGGCAATTTGCCGGCCTGTATAAAAAGCACGAAGGCATCACTGAAGCGGTGATCACAACCGTTGCCCCTGTTGATGAGGAAATCCGAAAAAAAATACAGGAACTTATTAAAAGAAAAACCTCTGATGTGATTGTTCTGGATGAAGTGCAGGACCCTGAGATCATCGGCGGTTTTATTTTAAAGGTGGAAGATAAAATGATTGATGCCAGCGTTTCGACACGGTTGGCAAGTATTCGTAAGGAATTAAGAAAATGAATTTTTTCAGGGATAATTTATTAAAAAACAACTAAAATATGGCGAATATCAAACCTTCAGAAGTTTCTGAGATTCTGAAAAAACAGCTTGAGGGAGTTACCACTGAAATAGAAATGGAAGAAGTGGGTGCCGTTTTGCAGGTGGGAGATGGTATTGCCAGGATATATGGCCTGTCGAATGTACAGGCCAATGAACTGGTAGAATTTCAAAACGGTGTTCAGGGCATTGTTCAAAACCTTGAGGAAGATAATGTGGGCGCCGTTTTGTTCGGACCATCCGAAGGCATAAAGGAAGGCGATACGGTGAAACGTACCAGGAAGATTTCTTCCATCCTGGTTGGAGAGGGTCTGTTGGGACGGGTAATCAATCCCCTGGGACAACCAATTGATGGCAGGGGAGATATTACGGGTAAGAAATATGAGATGCCTTTCGAAAGGAAAGCACCCGGTGTTATCTTCAGGCAGCCTGTTAAAAAACCGGTGCAAACAGGAATTAAGGCCATCGATGCCATGATCCCTATAGGACGTGGCCAGAGAGAATTGATCATTGGGGACCGTCAGACCGGGAAAACAGCCATCGCCATTGATACCATCATTAACCAGCGCGCAAACTTTGAGCAGGGAAAACCATTGTACTGCATTTATGTAGCCATTGGCCAAAAAGGATCTACGGTGGCCAATATTGCAAAGGTGCTGGAAGAACATAAAGCAATGGATTATACCACCATTGTATTGGCTACTGCATCAGATCCGGCGGCACTTCAATATTATGCGCCGTTTTCAGGTTGTGCCATCGGTGAATTTTTCAGGGATACCGGCAGGGATGCCCTGATCATTTATGACGACCTTTCAAAACAAGCCGTGTCCTACCGTGAGGTTTCACTGCTGCTCAGAAGACCCCCGGGACGGGAAGCCTATCCGGGAGATGTATTTTACCTGCATTCCAGACTCTTGGAGCGTGCCGCTAAAGTAATAGAGTCGGATGAGGTAGCTAATAAGATGAACGACATTCCCCCGTCTATTAAAGATATTGTTAAAGGTGGCGGATCCTTAACTGCATTGCCCATTATTGAAACCCAGGCCGGTGACGTGTCTGCCTATATTCCTACCAATGTGATCTCCATTACCGATGGACAGATCTTCCTGGAAGCCGACCTGTTTAATGCCGGTGTACGTCCGGCTGTCAATGTAGGGATCTCCGTTTCACGCGTGGGCGGAAATGCACAGATCAAATCTATGAAAAAAGTGGCCGGCACACTCAAACTTGATCAGGCACAGTACCGGGAGCTGGAAGCTTTTACAAAATTTGGTTCCGACCTGGATGCATCCACCATGGCAACTTTGGATAAGGGTGCTAAAAATGTGGAGATCCTGAAACAGGGCCAATATACACCAGTCCCCATTGAAAAACAGATTGCTATAATTTATGCCGGAACCAAAGGCCTGTTAAAAGATGTTCCGGTACAAAAAGTTAAGGAATTTGAAGCCGAATTTTTAGAGCTTATGGAAGTTGAGCAGAAAAAAGTTCTGGAAAACCTTCGGAATGGAAATCTTTCGGAAGAAGACGAAAATATCCTGAAAGACGCTGCACGGGATATCGCTTCAAAATTTAAAACCGGGTAGAAACCAGGCATGTTCTGATATTTTATTAATATGACAGGTCTTAAAGAAATACGGACACGCATAGCTTCTGTAAAATCCACACGGAAGATCACCTCTGCCATGAAAATGGTTGCGGCCGCAAGGCTTCGGAAAACCCAGGATCGCATCATACAATTGCGCCCCTACACAAGCAAGCTGGATGAGATCCTGAAGGGACTGCAATATGCCCTTGAAGGAAACACCCAACACCCTCTAATTGAAGACCGTAACCCGGATAAGGTCCTTCTGGTTTTGCTGACTTCCAACCGCGGATTATGCGGAGGTTTTAATGCCAATGCCATGAAACATGCAGTGAACCTGGCACAAACGACCTATACATCGCAGTTAAAAGCAGGGAATTTGTTTTTTTACTGCATTGGCAGAAAAGGAAATGAGTATCTGGAATTCAAAGGCTACCAGATTTATAAAAATAATAATGAGATCTACGACAACCTGAATTTCCAGGCAACCGGCGCCATTTCCGAAGAATTAATGGAAAAGTTCACTGAAGGGGAATTCGACAGGATCGATTTTATTTATAATCAGTTTAAGAATGCTGTTGTACAAAACCTGACCATCGAGACCTTCCTTCCTTTAAAATTTGAAACTGCAGAACCAAAAGGAAGAAATTTTAATTATATTTTTGAGCCGGATGCAGACTATCTGATCAGAAAGCTGATCCCAAGGACCCTGAAGATAAAAGTGTTTAAGATCATACTGGACTCTTATACTTCTGAACAAGGAGCCCGGATGACAGCCATGCATCAGGCCACTGACAATGCTTCGGATCTTATAAGGGAGCTCACACTGCATTATAATAAAGCCCGCCAGGCTGCCATTACAAAAGAACTGCTGGATATTGTTGGTGGTGCCGAAGCATTGAGGTGAAAACAGTAAACCACCCCTTTCATCTTCGTGATTGTTTTCCTCCAATCCTGAAAAGGATGAAACCTGAATAATCGACTTACAAAGTCGATCTACAGTGCCTTCCGGTTTTGTCACAGATTTTGCAATCCATCACACAATCCCAGCACCAGGCAAAATCGGCGCCAAAACCTTCTTACTGTCGATCCCAAAACCGTGGGCTGACGCCCACGGCTAT
>CAYOFK010000007.1:0-32271 GCA_964403185.1 uncultured Rikenellaceae bacterium
GGCCAGGTTGTGGGCCGTCTGGGTATCACGGGGACCCGTGATGCCGGTCCGTGAGAGATGTTGGCGCATGGTATAGATTCAAATACGGACCGGAACAGTAAGATGCCGGTTGGAATTAAAAAATGCTTCTTTGGACGGAACCATTCGTGCACTCGTTCACACGTGTGCATCGGGATCCACACCTCCTTAGAAGATGTCAAATTGCCTGATAAAATACCCGGCCAGACCTGGCTCCAGAAGAATGGGATACACCAAACCAAACACGGCCCCGGTGAAATGGGCCTCATGGTTGACATTGTCTGAGGCCCGCCGGGCCATGACCTGGGAATACACCAGATACAGGATGCCGAAGACAATCCCCGGCATGGGAATGAAATACAGGTACAGATTCTGAAGGGGACTGAAAAAAATGGAGGTAAACACCACCGCCGAAACAGCACCGGAAGCCCCCACTGAATTATAATTGGGATCGTTCCTGTGACGAAGCATTGAGGGAATGGATGCCACAAGCATGCCTCCAAAATATAAAAGGAAAAAATGAAGCATGGGGGACCGGATATAACCCAGGTCGACCAGGTTTGAAAAATAACCCTCCGTTGCTCGGCCAAAGGAATAGAGCACGAACATATTTACGATCAGATGGGTCCAGTCGGCATGTACAAATCCATGGGATATCAGCCGCCACCATTCTTTTTCCCGGAAGGTGCGATAAGGATTCAGGAGCAGTTTTGTGAACAGACCGGTATTCTGAAAACAAAGGACTGAAACCGCAGCGGTAATCAATATGATGGTCAGTGTCATTCTTATTAATGTAAAATTTTATATATCAATTCACGGAGTAATTCACAATCTGTCATGGTGGCATTTCCAATACCCTTTGACCGGAGATCGCAGTTCCGGAGATTGGAAATGATACTGAAGGTCTTCCCGGCCGTATAATTACGGGCCGCTGCTGCATAATCTTTTAAGAAAAAGGGATTCACCCTTAAGGCGGCAGCCAGTGTTTCCCGGGATTTATCCCTGGTATGATGATACAGAAGCAGTCTGCAGAAAAAATAGTAAAGCGAGGAAAGGGTCAGGGTTAAGGGGTTACTTTTTGGGTTGTTGCAGAAATACAGGACAATGCGGTTGGCTTTTAATACATCCTTGTGAGCCAGTGCCTTGTGCAATTCAAAGTTATTAAATTCTTTGCTGATACCGATATTTTTCTCCACCAGTTCTCCTGTAATTGTTTTCTCCCCTTCGGGTATCACAATCAGAAGTTTTTCCAGTTCATTCACGATTTTTGACAGGTCATTTCCCAGGAAATCTGTTAAGACAATCCCAATACCCGGTTCCAGCTCATAACCCCGCTCGTTCAGGTAGGACTGTATCCAGGCCGGTATTTTATCCTCATAAAGGCGTGGTGATTCAAACAATACAGAGTGGTCCTTCAGTGACTTATAGAGCTTTGTGCGTTTATCAATTTTTTTATATTTATAATTGATGACCAGGATGGTGGACTTTAGGGGTTGCTCGATATAGTATATAAGGTCCTCCATCTGTTTGATGTTCTGTGCTTCCTTAACGATCACCACCTGGTAGTTGGCCATCATGGGGAAGCGCCTGGCAGTATTTATCAGGGTGGCTATATCTGTGTCTCTCCCGTACAGGAGGATCTGATTAAAAGTTTGTTCTGCTTCCGTAAGAACATGTTTTTCAATATAATTGGTGATCTTATCGATATAATAGGGTTCTTCTCCGGTGAGGAAGTAAACAGGATGGTATATCTTGTTTTTAAGGTCGGCAAGGATCCGGGTATAGGGAAGCACAGACATTAGAATTTAAGGTGTTTAACCGAGAGTCCTAAATTCATCAGTTCGGTCATGGAATCAATACCCAATCGAAGGTGGTCTTTTACATATTTGTCTGTGATTTTCTCATCGCTTTTGGTAGTTTTAATACCGGTGGATATCATTGGTTGGTCTGACACAAGCAGCAGGGCTCCACAGGGGATCTCGTTGGCAAATCCAACGGTAAAAATAGTTGCGGTTTCCATATCAATGGCCATGGCTCTGGTTTTTTGCAGGTATTTTTTAAACCTTTCGTCGTATTCCCATACCCTGCGATTGGTAGTGTACACTGTCCCGGTCCAATAAGTCTGATGGTTGTTTTTAATGGTATTGGATACTGTTTTTTGAAGGTTAAAGGAAGGCAGGGCAGGAACTTCAGGGGGCAAATAATCATCAGAGGTGCCATCGGAACGGATGGCCGCGATGGGCAATATCAGGTCGCCAAGTTTATTCTTTTTCTTTAAACCTCCGCATTTGCCAAGAAAGAGCACGGCTTTTGGATGAATGGCTGACAGCAGGTCCATGATAGTGGCTGCATTGGGACTTCCCATCCCAAAATCCACAATAGTGATACCCTGGTATGTAGCGTTGGGCATATTTGATTCCCTTCCCATAATGGGAACATCATTCCATTCGGCGAACAGCTCCACATAGTAAAAAAAATTGGTGAGCAGAATGTATTCCCCGAAATGTTCAAGTTCGATCCCTGTGTATCTTGGCAGCCAATCCTTAACGATATCGTTTTTACTTTTCATACACCCTCCATGGCTTTCATTTTATACAATCTTTTATACATTTGCGAATATACAAAATGATTCATGATTAGTTTGAACCTGCCTGAATACAGTTTTAACATAAGCTATAAAAATGATCAGGCATATATTTTTGATCCTATCCGCAAAAAAAAGATCCTGCTTACCCCTGAGGAGTGGGTCAGGCAGAATTTTCTACAATACCTGATCGCTGAAAAACATGTTCCGGCCTCGCTGGTTCGCGTGGAGATGGGCATGAAATTGCATGCCCGCACAAAACGCAGCGATCTGGTGGTTTTCAACAGGGCAGGAGCACCCGTATTGATTATTGAATGCAAGGCTCCCGATGTTCCCATTGCGCAAAAAACCTTCGATCAGATCGCCCGGTATAACATCACCTTAAAAGTGAACTTCCTGGTGGTAACAAATGGCATGACTCATTATTGCTGTAAAATGGATTATGCATCAAAGTCCTATACCTTTCTTGAAGACATTCCAGACTATTCAGTCATGATTGCTTCCTGATGAGCGTAGCCGTTGCATGAATAATTCGTTTACCCATTGCCCATTATCAAGCAACCATTGTTTCCGTTCACCGGTCCGGATGAAATGATGTTTTTCAAACAAAAGGATGCTGGATGCATTGTATTCCGGGATGGAGCAATACACCTGATTGAGGTTCAGTATCTTAAAACAATAGTCAATAATCAGCGACAAAGCGTCAGATGCGTACCCTTTACCCCGGTGTTTCCGGTCTTTGATGAGGATCCCGATACCCGCCCGGCGGTTATGGGGATCAAAATCATACAGGTCGATGGCCCCGATGGTGAACCATTGTGAACCGGTTTTCAGATCAATCATCCACCGTACCTGCTTCGATTGGTATATATCGTACTGGAAGTTTTGTACAAATTTTCTTATGGCATCTCTTGAAAAGGGGACATGTACATTGCTCACGCGCCACACTTCGGGATCGTTTTCCCACTCATATAAGATGTCGGTATCCTCTGGCTCCAGAGCCCTGAGTTTAATATTATTTTTGGTAAATGAGATTGGCAGATCCATGTTTTTCAGAACAGGGAATTATTGCAACCAAAAAATTGTACAGAATCCTGCAGACCGTCCATATCCATGAACAGTTATTCTTCTTCCTCAATCTGGTTTTGTTTCAATAACTGCCTGAAGACTTTTTTAATGAATACATCGGCATAGCCCATCTGAATTATTTGTTGCCGTACCGATTCGGCTTCCTCCTCAGTCGGAAATTTTCCATACACATAACGGTAGAATTCATCCTGTCCGTAGAATATTTCTGCACCCTCAAAGCCGCGATCGTGGAAATAACTCACATCCACAGGATTGATCAGGGCCATAAGCTGGATGGTATAATACAGGATCTCGGTGTCTTCAGGACTGGATGCTCCAACATCTGAGATGCTGACGTCAGTGACCATATCTTCCTGTGCAACGGAATCAACAGTGGGGATCTCAGCAATAATGATGGGTTTAAAATCTCCCTGCAGGTGGATGTTATAGGTAGAGGTCGCTTTAAAATCTTCCAGGGTATTCCTGAAACCCAGGGATTGTGATTGAAACCCGCTTCCTTCATAACTGATTGAGTAGCTTCCCAAATCAAGCTCAAGCGAATAATTTCCGGTTGTATTTTCTGCAAAGGTGGCCAAAACAATGTCTGATGTGGTGGAATCCACAACCGTAATACGTATGCTGTCGAAGGAGGTAAATCCGGGGTCCCGGACCGTAATTTTTCCATTCACAATACAAACCGGCGGTTCAAAGCTGATGCGGTGAATGTCTTTGGATTTATAGCCTCCGGCCATGGAATAATAGGCGGCTTTACCATTGTTTACAGGATGGAAATACAGGTCGTCATCGGTAGTGCTCAATGGATAGCCGATGTTCCTGGCATCCTCAAATTTATGATTCCCTTTTTCACTGATGAAGATGTCATACCCGCCCATGTTGTAATGTCCCTCTGAACTAAAATAGAGCAATGAATCGTTTTCGGTAATGAAAGGGGCCGTCTCATTATAGGGTGAGTTGATTGATTCACCCAGATTGATGGCTTTTCCCCATTCCCCGTCACGTTGTTTCACAGACTTATATATGTCGAGCCCGCCAAACCCTCCATCACGGTTTGAGGCGAAAAAAAGTGTATTGCCGTCTTTGGAGATGGAGGCATGGGCCTCAAAATATTTGGTATTGATATTATTGTTGAGCTTTTCAACCGTACTCCATCTGTCGTTAATAAACTTGCTGACAAAGATATTTCCAATAAAACCGTCTGTTTTATACAGGTATAATTCAGTTCCGTCATGGCTCAGACAGGCCGTTTCACAATCATTGTTCGAGCCGATCTCTAAGGTAATATCTTCAGGAGGCAACCACCCTCCGTTTTCTTTCCTGGTGAAATAGATTTTATCGTCCTCACCAAACTTGCAGGTATAAACCAGCACAGATTCGTCGCCCGACAGAACCGGTCTGAAATTTACCGATGCAATATTGATATTATCACCCAGGTTGGTATCAAAAAAGAATACGGGGGATTTCATTAATTCACCGGCATTTACAATGGCTTCTATTTGCTGATCAATAAAATCGGCATTTGTAAGCTTATTCTCTTCAGTGAGCGCACTTTTTAATTTTTTATAGGTATTCTGTGCTTTTTCAAACTCGCCATTAACCCGGTAAGCATTGCCCAGTGCAAAATAGGCATCCAGAGGAGCCTTTTGCTCCTTATAGGATGATTCCCTGGCACCGTAATCGGTATTTTTAATGGCCTCTTCAAGGTAGGGGATGGCTTTGGATTTTTCAAAGGGTGTATTGAGATAACAATTTCCGATCTTATAGGCGAGCAGTGCGTTGTCAGGAGCCTGGTCATAGAGGATCAGAAACAGGCTGTTGGCAAACTCATATTCACCGAAAAGGTAATAGGAATCAGCTTCAACAAAGGTGTTTTTGAATTCTTTACCCTGGGGAAACACTTCCTGAGCCAGCAGGAATACCAGGAAAATTGAAATGATCAGATGTTTCATGGTCAATGAGGTAACTATTTATTATGCGCCGGTGTACTACTTTCTCTCAATTTTAAAATAAAGATTTCCACTTTTACTGGTATAGGTCAACTTTCCTGTTTTCTGATTGAAATGGATGATGCCCACAATTTTCTCCGAGGCTTTATCAACCACCTGTATGTCAAAACTCTCTTCAAAATTCAGTTGCAGTCCATGAAGGTCGATCACACCTTCCACTGCGGTGATCTCTGTTCTTTCAGAGGGAAAGATCTCAATTCTGTAGATGTCTTCCTTACCTGATCCGCCTGGTTTGATCATGGCCATATAACCAATAGTGCCGTTACCGACCGGTGAATAGAAAAGGTCGTCTCCTGTGGTATTGACAGGATAGCCAATGTTTATGGGTGTGCCCCAGTTACCGGAATTATCAAGTATGGAATAGAACACATCAAATCCACCCATATTGTAATGGTTCTGTGAGCTGAAATAAAGAATAGATTCATCCGCTGATACGAAAGGTGTTTCTTCATCGAATTCAGAATTGATCACCGGCCCCAGGTTTTCTGCAGGTCCCCAGTCGCCATCGACCTGCCGCGTGGACTTATATACATCGAGTCCGCCGATGCCGCCCCTGCGGTTACTGGTAAAATACAATGTTTGACCATCCGGTGAAATGCAGGCATGTGTTTCAGCCCTGGGAGAATTGATCTCCGAATTCAGGGGCTCCATTTTTGTCCAGAAAGTGCCGTCAAACCGGGTGTAATAGATGTCCCGTGCGTCATCTTCGCCCTTTACCAGATATATTTCCTGTTTGTCTGCTGAAATGGATGATGGTAATACATCGCCGTCTGATCCAACCTGAGGAGTGATGTTCTCGGGTCCGGTCCAGGTGCCTTTCTCTTTTCTTGCAAGTAATATTGCGTTATAGAATTTTTGTTCTGATAAATATACAAGTACGGTTTCGTCTGAAGAGATGACAGGACTGTAATTGGCAGTCTCAGAATTGATGGGAGGGCCAATATTGGTAATATCGGCATTTATTGGAATATCCTGAATGATCTTTGCTTTTTCACAGGCCCTGATTTGGTTATCGACAAGGTTGAAATTGAATTTATTTTCAAACCCGGGAATTTCCATGAAGGCATTGTAGGTGTCTAAGGCCTTATTAAGTTGATTATTAATACGATAGGCATTTCCCAGGTAGAACAATGCATATTCCGGGGCAGTGGTTTCAGTGGGCGATCGCCGCTTGTATTTATCAGACATGTTTTCAATAGCTTTTTCCAGAAAAGGGATGGCTTTGAATTCTTCACCGTGAATGTTCAGGTAACTGTTCCCTATTTTAAACTGGATGTTGGCATTTTCATAACCGGTGCCTGCTAATTTCAGGAAGTGAAATACGGCTTCCACATAGTCTTCCCGTTCGTAAAAAAAATTTCCATTCTCCAGGGATTCGTCCGGGCTGACGGCCTCCTGGCAAATGGCCACGGGCCCTATAAGCAGGAGGAGTGCAATAGCAATGAATAATCTCTTCATATCAGAGTGTCGTTAAGATGTCTAATCAAATTTAATAATACTTATGGATTATTAAAACATTATCATTCAAAACAGACTTCCCTGTTTGTTGTCAGATCGTGAAAATTCAGGCTTATAAGTTTGAAATAGTGTATTTTAGCATGCTTTTATAAGGGTGTTGATCATTGTTTGTATTATTTCGGTTATGTTGATGTGCGGAAGCTGTTACGCAAATCTGCTTGCCGACAGGCAAGGATGGAAGTGTTGATGGGTTGAGAGGACGAGGGGGCGAAATTATAAGATAAAAGTGAGTGGTGAGTGGATTTGGTTTTCGTCTGACCGCTAAGCGGGGGCCGGTGTGCAGGAAAGCCGGTCCGATGAATAGGGATTGGGAGTTGAACATTTGAACAGTCGCTACGCAGAGGGGGAAGCCGTGAATGCACGAATGGGGACGAAAACACGAATAAGAAGAAGGAAAATTGCAAACCCCGATTCTCAAATTTCAAATTACCAAAAACCAAATTACGACGGCCTACCGGATCCTGAGTGGGGCGGGGATGTCCGGAGCGGTTTGTATAATGTTTTTTGAATCAACACCTTCAATGGATATGGAGACGCGTCTGTTATATTTACGACCCTCCGGGTCATCGCTTCCGTCGGGTTTGGTATTTCTGGCCAGCGGAGAAGATTCACCGGCGCTGCTGATCCGGATCCTTCCGGGCAGGATTCCTTTGGAACGGAGGTAAGCGGAAGCTGAAGCGGCTCTTTTTTCACCGAGTTTTTTATTATAAAGTTCGCTCCCGATGGCATCGGTATGTCCTTCAATAGTAAGGGTGGCCCCTGGATAGGTTTTTAATGCTTCTGCCAGAATATCAAGCTGTATGCAGGCAGTTGGAGAAAGATGGGTTTTGTTAAATTCGAAGAACAGCATTTCAAAACTGTATTGCTCAGGAGCACACTCCTCTGCAATGATCCAGGCAGGATCCAGTTCAATGGACCGTTTGCCGGCAGTCCCTATCTCAAGTGTCTCAGACAACGGTTCCATCCGGTCTCCGGTGACTGTCAGTTGATACACTCCGGCCGGCAGGACAAAGCGGAACCGTCCCCTGGAATCCGGCGACAGGTTTTCAATAATGGCCAGGCCTTCATGATTGGTTACATTAATGAGAAGGTCACCGGTGTTCAGGTTCATTTCATCAGGAGTCCTGATCCTGCCCTCTACGGTCACCGTTCTGGGATGGGCATCGGAATAAAACTCGTATTCATAAATGGCCCTCCCTGTTTCCGGAGTCTCTTTGAACTGTGTTTTATAGGCTAGTATGGCATCCTTAACAGGCACAAAAAAGAGGTCATCTTCAGTGGTATTGACCGGGTACCCAAGGTTTTCAGGAGTGGTCCACCTGGTATTGCTCCCCGAGCTGGCATAAATATCATACCCACCCATTGTATTATGCCCTTCGGAGCTGAAATACAACAGTCCGTTCCTGTCAAAGAAGGGTGTATTTTCATTATAGACCGTATTGATTACCGGTCCGAGATTGGCAGGGATTCCCCATTTTCCTGAGGGGTCTTGTGTGCTGAAGTAAATGTCAAATCCGCCCTGGCCCCCTTTCCTGTCACTAACAAAATACAGTGTGGAGCCGGAGGGTTCCAGGACTGCATGTATTTCATTTTGAAGGCTGTTGATACTCCCGGCCAGTGGGGTGGCTTTTGTCCACCTGCCATTATCATAAGCACTTATAAAAAGGTCGTAGCCGGTACCATCGTTATAGGAAAAGAGCAATTGGGTGCCGTCAGAGGATAGGGAAGATACTTCCAGCTTCCCATCCGACTCAACTTCCATGGTTATGTTTCTTGGCGGGGTCCATTCACCAAGGATCTGTTGTGAAAAATAGATCCCTTCATAGTAGGTGCGGTTTTCCATAAACACCATGGTCTTTCCATCTGCAGAAAAAACAGCGTTGTACTGATCGGTGCTTCCTGTAAGATTGAACAGGCGTGCATCCACATCCACGGGGTTTGCCATCTGCGCCAAAGCGGTTTCACAACTCGCCAGTTTATGGTCTGCCAGGCCGGTATCGCCTTTTTTTTTCAGAACAAGTTCTTTGTAGATCCGGTATTGTTCCTGAGCTTTGGATATTTCTTCATTACTCTGGTAGGCCGCACCCAGATACAAATGTGCTTCAACAGGTGCGCGCTTTTCTTTAAAGGAGGTTTCCTTCCTGTATTTGTGAGAGGTATTTAAAATGGCTTCTTCCAGGTAGGGGATGGCTGCAGCCTTTTTACCGGGAATGTGCACATAGGTATATCCGATCTTATACCGGATGTTGGCATTGTCAAGGCCATTCTCCAGCACTTTCAGAAATAATGGCAGGGCTTCTTCATACCTGAGGTAGAGGGTGGCAAATTCCGCATCATAATAGGTTTTCTCTTCATCATAGACCTCCTGTCCACACACTGTGGAAGCAGTGATCCACAGCAATACAACTGTTGTTACAACCGGCACTGATGTTCGGGCCATTTTACGCACGATAGAGATATGGGATGTGTAATAATATTACAGACTTACTTATTGTATTTCAGACTGGAGGGTACCACAGCAACTTCAGAAACTATATTGTCTTTTGAAGAAATGATATGGAATTCCACACGCCGGTTGAATTTGCGTCCTTCAGGAGCATCGGTGCCGTCTGCATGCTTGTTTACGGCCAAAAAACTGGTCTCTCCAAATCCTTTTATTTCAAAGCGGTCTTTTGAAATGCCCTTACGTGCCAGCACGGCTCCAACAGCTTGTGAACGTTTCAGTGAGAAACTTTTGTTGTAAGCCTCTGTGCCGGTGTTGTCACAGTACCCTGCCAATAATATCCTGAGGTCGCTATGTTCATTCAGGGCGGCGACGACTTCTGTGATATTTGCCATGCCGGTATCAGAGATCTTTGTACTGTGGTGTTCAAAGTAAATGTTTTTCAGCACTATCTGATCGGTTGTTACGGGAGCCGGTTGCAATTCAAAATCAGCAACAAGCTCTGCCATGGAGTAATTTCCAGGTATGGAAACGGTTTTAGTCTGGGTGATGTATCCCTCTGATTCGACCTTGAGAATGTATGTGCCTGTTACCCGGGTAAGGGTGGTAAAATTCCCTTTGGGACTTTCCGTCCTGATCTGTTCAGAAAATCCCGGTCCGGCACTTTTTATGGATATGCGCACTTTGTCAGGGCTGGCTTCGGGATATCCGGCCAGAGTAACCGAACCCTTAATTTCAACGATCCTGGGATTTCTGTCAGAAAAGATATTGAGATAATAGATGTCTTTCTTACCGGAGCCTCCATCCATGTTGCTGAAAGACATATAGCCTTTGGTCCCCTTATTTCCGGGGATGAAAAAAATGTCGTCATCCGTGGAGTTGAGCGGATATCCGATATTTTGCGGTACGGTCCAGGTACCATCCTCCCGCTGTACGGAACTGAAAATATCAAATCCTCCCATGTTGGTATGACCCTGTGAGGCAAAGAATAAAGTTTTACCATCCTTGCAGATGAAAGGTGTTTCTTCATTGAAGGGGCTGTTGATAACCGGACCAAGGTTTTCAACATTGCTCCACAAGCCTGTATTTTCATCAAGCCGGGCCTTATAAATATCCAATCCACCGTATCCGCCTCCCCTGTTACTGGTAAAATACAGGGATTTCCCATCTTCAGTAAGAGCAGCATGTGATTCCCAGAATTTTGAATTCAGTTCTCCCTTTCTGATTTTTTGAGCCGGTTTCCACTTACTGTTAACAAGGGTGCTGGAATAGATATCACTGTTGAAACCATCGCTGCGGTTGAGCAATAATTGATCTCCATTGAATGACAGACCGGTTGGATAATAATCTCCGTCAGATTTTATATCCGGTGTGATGTTCACAGGAGTATCCCATTCCCCATTTATTTTCCTGGTGTAAAACAGTGCATCGTAGAACTTCAGGCTGGAGACATATACCATTGTGTTTCCGTCGCCGGAAACAACCGCATAATAGTCATCTGAATTTGTATTGATCCTGGCCCCCACGTTCTCAGCGTCAAAATAGATCCGGTTCCGGATGAAATCCGGTGCAATTTTACAGGCAGCGATCTGCTGTTCAACGAATTGAATGTTCAGTGTGTCAGAGGGATCCAGGAGGTCCAGATAGGTCTGCAGGTTTGATTCGGCTTTTTCGAACTGCTCCTGGATCTGATAGGCAATACCCAGGAAAAAATAAGCATCATTTGGTGCTCTGATCTCTTTGTAATCGCCTTCCCGGTAATTTCCGGTGGTATTCAAAACAGCCTTTTCAAGGTAATCAATAGCCTTTTGTTTCTGACCGGTAATGTTCAGATAACACAGTCCGATCTTATAATTAATGTTGGCATTGTCCTTATCAGTTTCATAAACCTGCTGATAAAAGGGGAGGGCGTCCAGGTAATCCTCATAGGCAAGGAAATATTCTCCATCAAGGAATGCTTCTTTAAGCACTTTGGATTCTTTTGTATCCTGGGGAAAAACCTGTGATGAAATAGCAACAATTAGGAGAAAAAAAACGAACCTTTTCATGAGTGTATTATTTTTCTATAATAACAAATTTAAGAATTAAATCGGAAGAAAAAACAGGTTCTAAATCATTGTTGTCCGGGTAAAATCAAAAAATGAGAATTTTTTACTCCTATCCCCTGGTTTTATATCCCTGGAATATGTTTGTTTTTATGAAGCAGGAATCTGGCGTCCATCTTCAGGATGGGCTCCGGTTGAGGGTAGGAGCAGGCCTGGTTGTTCTTCTTAAATTCTATTAATTATTCCTGTTTTCGTTTGTGGCGCCTCCAGAACAGGAACAACAGGGTGAACATGCCAAGCACTCCAAGTATGATGGCGGTGACACCAAAGGGGCTCACTCTCTTAATATCTTCAGCATCAATTAGTTCCCTGACTTTTTCCATGTCAATATCCGTATCGGCAATCATGTCGATAAGGGCATTCATGAGATCGGCACTGCTATAGCCTTTTTCAACGGAAACTGACAAGAGGTATCGGATCAGGTCTGAAATGGTTTTGATCCGTTCCTTCTTCAGGTTTATATTCTCAAGCGTTTCCTTCAGGGAGCCGTCAGTATAATTCAGGAAGCGTACGATAAAGTCATCCACATCCGGATTTCCGTTGGCTGCAAGTTTGGAAAGCAGGATGGCCAGTTCTTCTTCAGTGTACCCCAGGATGCTGGCCTTTTCACTGAGGAAATTTATCAGCTCATAGGTTGAATAGATCTGTTCCTTTTCGGGTTTCAGTTCCTTCAGTACCTCTTTGAGGTCGCCCTGGGCAATAGAATCCAATTGAGCACGGATTTTGTTCAGTGAGGGATCTTCGGAAATGACCAGGCCGGCAATGGCTTCATCCAGCTCTTCCTGGGTGATGACCCCCTCGGCCACAAGCCCTTGCAGGAATGCCAGCAATTCTGAGGGATCTGAAATGTCCTGCAGATCCAAAGACATGGTATCCAGAATGGTTTCTAACGGAGGCCTTGTGTGACCTTTGAGCGTGTGTTTAAAGTCTTCAGCATCAGCACTCCGGGCGGCTGCAAGGAGTAGGAGGGCATCCACATCGGCAGGTGAGTACCCATGACCCTGAGCAACATCTTTCAGGTGCGTGATCATGACTTCAGGGGAAGCAATTTCTGCCGCCTGCAGGTCCACATCATCAATGGTTGTTTTCAGATTGCCTGTTGCATAGTAACTGAGCCTGTTCCTGAATTCCAGAACCTCATCGCTGATGATGAATGGCGCAACAAGTTCTGCGGGTATAGTATCCGGGGCTTCCGGCAGGATTGTTGCAACAATGGGAGCTGAAATTAACAGATCCTTGCTGGTGATGTTGCCATATTTGTCTGTAAGTGTAAATGTGAGTGCATTTTCCCCTGGTTCAGGAACATAGTTGTAAGTAAATACACTGTCATACATTGCGAACTCTTCGGAAGAGATCCTGGTGGTGTCGTCGTATGCCGTGACCATCAGGATGGCCCCGGGTTCCACCATCAGATCAATGGCAATGGTGTCTCCGGCATTGACATCGAATATTGAATCCATGAAGGCCAGGGCTGCGGTGACATCGTTGAGCGTCATCAGTGTATGGTCAACGACAAAGATCGAATCAGTCAGGCTCATTGGCAGGGAAAGATGTTCCAGAACCGGATCAAAGCCTTCCCCCTTATAATGCAGGTCGTACTCCCCGGCGCCGATAATAAATTCATAATCCCCGGTATTGGTTGGCTGCACGGTAGTTACAGTGTCTTTTTTATCAGTGTCAAGCACATGAATGGAAATGGTCTCATACAGATCCGGGGACACGGCTCCAAGTGAAACAATACCACGTATCAGGAATTTTCTGGGATGTTCAATGGAATAGATCTCCAGAAGGAATATGTCCTCCATGCCGTAGCCTGAATCGGAATACAGGGAATAATAGGCATAATACCCTTCACCAACAGGCACGTAAAACACATCGTCATCAGGAGTGTTTATGGGATAACCCATATTGAGGGGAGGACTCCATTCATTGTTGTCGAATAAGGAGGAATAAAAAATATCGTAGCCACCTATATTAAAGTGTCCGTAGGAGCTGAAATACAAAGTTTTACCGTCTGCAGAAAGAAAGGGGGCTTCCTCATTATAGATGGTGTTGACGTTTTCCCCAAGGTTTGTTGCAGGTCCCCATTCTCCGGTGCTGTCCCTTTGTGATACATATATGTCGAGGCCACCGTAAGTGTCTTTTCTGTTACTGGTGAAATACAGTGAATTTCCGTCTTTTGACTCGCTGGCATGGGATTCCCAGAATTTTGTATTGATATTGTCATTTAATTTCTCAATTTTCGTCCATGTACCATCTTCAAAGCGGCTGAGGTAGATATTTCCGTCATAATCGTCCAATTTGTACAGGTAAAGGGTTTTTCCGTCATATGACAGGGAGGCGGTTTTGAGGTCTTCAGCGCCCAGATCAAAAGTCATGTTATAGGGCGGGGACCAGAGCCCGTTCTCTTTAACAGAGAAAAATACCATATCCTGGCCAAATTGTGAGGTTTGTGTATAAGCGATAGTGTTTGCATCTCCGGAAACAACCGGATTGAAATCCCTGAAACGTGTATTAATGGTCTCTCCAAGGTTCACAAAATCAAGGAACACAGGGCTGGCCTGAAGCTTGAGTGCATTTTTACAGGCATTGATCTGGTGGTCCACAACAGATACCTCATAAACCTTTTCATCCATATTCTGCTTAAAGTATTCGTAGGTATCAATGGCTTTTTCAAGCATGTTGTTGATGCGGTACGCATTGCCCAGATAAAAATATGCATCTATAGGGGCTCTGGTCTCCCTGTAGTTGCCTTCCTTGTATTTGGGATTTATATTCTGAATGGCTTTTTCCAGGAAGGTAATGGCCCGGTGCTTCTCGCCGGGGATGTTTAAATAACAAACACCGGTCCGGTAATTAATATTGGCATTCGTGGAGTCAATTTTGAGCAATTCTTCATAGAGAGGAAGAGCATCCTGATATTCTTCGAACAGAAACCATGATTCGGCCTCAACGAATTTATCTTTTATTTCCGATTTTTTTTGGGCAAATGCCGAGAATACAATTAATAAACAAAAGATAAAGGAAAGGAATATCCTCTTCATGGGATTGCTATTATTCTTACGAAAATAAAAATTTAATTGTAAGTAATAAAATTAATATGATGAAATTATTTTATCTGATGGTGCGAAAGTTGAAATGAATTTATAAATGTCTGATATCCGGAGATATAGTACAGTGTTTATCGAAGCAAGAAGTTCTGTTCAATATACATATAAAAATTCGGAATCAGAAAATTGTTATTTGAAATTTAAAAGATCATTCACGGCTTCCCCTACTGCCTCCATTATTCGCCGGACCGTCTTGCCTGCCGGCAGATACGACTGGAAGTGTTATGATTATGGAACCAGAATGCTAAATTGTTACATTGTTTCAAAACACATAGCAGACTTCATATAGATCGACTTTCCAATGTCGATTGTGTTTCGGAGAAACACTCATTAAAGCTGAATTTTGGAAAGATGCTTTAAAGTTAATGCCAGATGTTGGGTTTATTAACAGTAAGCAAAAGGAATATGCAGTATGATTTTTTCTAAATATATTTGAATTTGCCTTAGAATACCGGCAGGCACCACGGTCCGGCGATCAGCCAAACCCTCAACCTTCCAATCTCTAAAACGACCGGTTTACATCGAATTGCTCAAGGTAATCGGCAACCCGTTTCAGGAACATGCCTCCCAGGGCTCCGTCAACCACTCTGTGGTCGTAAGAGAGCGAAAGGATCATTTTATGGCGGATGCCAATAGTATCACCTGCTTCTGTTTCAATAACAGCAGGCTTTTTAACAACGGCCCCAACTCCAAGGATGGCCACTTCGGGCTGGTTGATGATGGGCGTGCCTGTGAGGTTCTGAAACGATCCGAAGTTAGATATGGTGAAGGTGCCTCCGGTGATCTCGTCGGGCAACAATTTGTTTTCTCTTGCCCTGTTTGCAAGATCGTTTACGGCTTTGGCCAGTCCGATCAGGTTTTTTTCATCAGCCTGTTTGATCACAGGTACGATGAGGTTTCCTGAGGGCAGGGCGGTGGCCATGCCAATGTTAATCTGCTTTTTAATAATAATGCTGGTGTCCTCCACAGAGACATTCACCATTGGAAAATCGCGCAATGCCCTGGCTGCAGCTTCAATAAACAAAGGTGTAAAGGTGATCTTCTGCCCTTCCTTTTTCAGAAATTCATTTTTTATGCGGTCGCGCCATTTGGCCAGATTGGTCACATCGGCCTCCACAAAAGAAGTTACATGCGGAGAAGTATGAACAGAGTGTACCATGCGCCCGGCAATGAGTTTCCGCATGCGGTCCATCTCAACAATCTCTTCATCCGGTCCGGCTGTTACCGGGCCTTTTTCAATCACCGGAACGGATTCAGTTTCTGATGCTGCAGAGGATTTCTGTTCTGAAGGAGGTTTTGGGGCTGCGGCACCTTGCACCCGGGTTCCAAGATATCCGAGAATGTCTTTTTTGGTGATGCGTCCATCTTTTCCCGAACCGCTTAAGCCTTCAAGTTCATCAGGTGAAATCCCTTCTTTCGATGCGATCTTACGTACAAGCGGTGAAAGAAATCTGCCGGAAACTGTGTGGCTGGTTTCAGACACCTGTGCCTCCGGCTCTTCATGTTCAGGAGTGGCTTCCTCCCCGGGGGGCGTGGGTGTCAGGCGCTCAACTTCCCGGAGGACTTCCTTCCGTTCAGGTTCAGGACCATCATCCCTGGTTTCAAGCATCATCAATACATCCCCTACTTTGGGCACCGCCCCTTCTTCAACAAGGATTTTATTTACAACCCCTTCCTCAGGAGCAGGTATTTCGGAGTCTACTTTATCCGTGGCCACTTCAACAAGTGAATCATCCTCCTCCACCCGGTCACCAACTTCAACCAGCCATTTTGTAATGGTAGCTTCAATAATACCTTCTCCCATCCTGGGGAGTTGAATTTCGATCTGCGCCATTTGATAAATTTATTTAGTCTAAATAATGATTCAAAAATACAAAACTTTCAGTAAAAAACAATCCTCAGAAAGGGGGGGACCCCAGCTTTCTGAGGTTTCTGAACATGATTCGCAGATCATCCTGAAATCTGTAGTTCTGCATATAATGCAGGGCAATTGAATGTTCAATTTCTTCCTGCCCTTCATGCTTGCTGAAAATCCCGGAAGGAGTGAGAACTCCCGCGGGCAATTTCTTAAGCTCTTCAATATGAAGCGATTCACTTTGGTGTGGTGATAATCCAACCCAGGTCATCTTCCCGGAAAGGACTGAAATAGCATTTTTATACAGTCCTCTCTTATTTTTAACCAGCAGCAATAACAGGGGACTTCCAATAATTACAATAAGGGATGCGAGTATATCTATACTCCTTTTTAAGCTTTTGTTACGCGAGGTGTTTACAGAATTCAGTTCCTGAAAATAATGTTCCCCTGAATGGTGCTTTGAACGGCTTCCGATAACCGACATGCTTTCAGGGGGAGCAACCATAAAGTCCAGGCCGGGCACCGATAATTTTGTCATTACAGAGATGATCTGTTCTGCCGGGACATCCTGGCCACTAAAAATGATCTCATTGATGTTGTAAAACCTGATAAATTCGGGAATCTGATGAAATGCCCCCAGGTGAATTGGTCCTGCACCGGTTTTCAGAGGGGTGGTAAAAATACTTAATGCGGGCTGCCTGTTAAAAATATGTAACAACTTGCTGATCCTTTCACTTTCCTTCTGACCGGCAAGAACCAGGATCCTGTTTCCCTGGCGTTTATAAACATAGATAAAGTGTCCTCCAACAGCACGAAAAAGCATTCTTAATCCTGTTGCTGAAATCAATGCCCACAGGGATCCAATGAGAATCAATGCCCTTGAAAAACGTAAATGCAGGGGCAGCAGGGCATAGGCGGCCAGTAAAAAAATACTGGAAAAAGCAAGGCCCCTGAACAGTTTTGAAAAGCGGTATGGAATGCGGTATCCCCCTGAAAAGAATATACCAAAGACCCAGATCATCACATAAATGGGCGCGATGATATGGGTGAACAGTTCAGGGTACACCGTAGGGCCTTCCAGTTTGAGCTGCCCCCATTCGTAGATGATCATTTCATAGCCTGTCAGCATCACGACCAGGTCCAGAACGGGGAGCAAAATAATTTTTATAAACCGTTTTGCTGCAGATAGCAGGCCCCTGAAAAATATGGCCCCCAGTATGAACAAAGATATCAGCGGTGATTTTCCCGGAGTCAGGTGCTTTTGGTAGAAAATGATCATGGCCTTATAGAACAGGGCCACATAATTCAGACTTCCCTTCCTGGTGCTTTCTCCCTTGTAATGAATTATAGTGGTCTCAGGCAGGTAATAATTCTTAAATCCTTTTTTCCGGATCCTGTATGAAAGGTCAATATCCTCACCATACATGAAGTAATCCTCATCCAGAATCCCGGTCAGCTCAAGAACGCTTTTCCTGATGAACATGAAGGCCCCGGTGAGGACATCCACCTCATGGGTGAGCTCCGGATCAAGATGCCCCAGATAGTAGCGATTGAAACGTTCCGAACGGGGCAACAATCCTGATAATCCTGACATTTTGTAAAAAGCAACGACCGGAGTGGGCAGCCCCCGTTTCGACTCCGGCAGGAATCTGCCTTTCCCATCGATCATTTTTACGCCAATTGCCCCGGCCTCAGGATGAGAATCCATAAACTTCAGACAGCTTTTAAACGTTTCTTCTTCAACAATGGTGTCCGGATTCAGAAGAAGAATAAAACTTCCGCAGGCTTTTTTAATGGCCTGGTTATTAGCCCTGGCAAAACCCAGGTTTTCATTGTTCTCGATCAATGAAACCCAGGGAAATTTCTTCCGGATCAGGGGTACGGATCCATCCACTGAATTATTATCCACCACAAAGACCTCCCCTTCGATCCCCTTCAAAGCCACACGGACGGAATGCAGGCACTGTTCAATAAAATGTTTGACATTGTAATTTACGATGACGACGGACAGGTCCATGGTGGATGAGGGCATAAGATCAAAGATAATGAGGAAGAATGATTTACGAAAATTGTCTGATGGAAAGTATGGACTAATAGTTTGGCTGGTCGTCGTACTGCTAATCGGGGGGTGGCGTAAGCCGGGTGTTAGTCGGATATCCTGCCTTTGGGGCTCCCCGGCCCTGCAAGGTCAGAGACCCCTGATGTCAGCCAAAGGAAAATGCCATGCCGGACGGGACGGGAAATAATTCCTTTGTAAAGGCGCCTGAACTACACGGATGAACTGTTAAAGAGGGAATCCGATTACTTTGACAGCGAATCCTCATAGGGAGTCCTGTCCACAATAGATCTTCCGAGGGTGACCTCATCGGTATATTCCAGTTCATCACCAATCGATACCCCCCTTGCCAGGGTGGTGATCCTGAGATCCTTATTGTCAAATTTTTTATAGAGGTAAAAGTTGGTGGTATCTCCTTCCATGGTTGTGCTTAAGGCAAAAATAAGTTCCGATACCAGGCCGGTGTTGACCTTTTTTTCCAATACGTCCAGGGTCAGATCTTCGGGACCAATTCCATCAATTGGAGAAATGATGCTGCCCAGAACATGGTAGATGCCCTTATACTGGTGGGTATTTTCAATAGCCATTACATCCCTTATGTTTTCAACCACACAAACAGTCTGCTGATCACGGACCGGATTTGAGCAAATACTACAGAGCTCTGTATCTGATATGTTGTTGCAACTCTTGCAGTAAATAATGTTGTCCTTAAGCCGGATGAGTGTATTCCCGAAATTCTCAACCACAGCGCCATCCTGCCGCAACAGGTGTAATACCAGGCGCAACGCGGTCTTTTTTCCTATACCAGGCAGGCTGGCAAACTCATTAACTGCTGATTCGAGCAGCCTGGATGGGAATTGTTCGGTCATTTCGAAATGCTTTTTTTGGCTTCTCAAAAATACTATTCAAGTCAGGCTTATCCAATTTTTTCTAATTAATTGTTTTTAGTAATCTTGTAGCCACAAAAACAAACCGATGAGTCCACTGCTTGTATTTGGGGTTATTGCGGGGTACTTCTCCCTGTTGGTTGTGATTTCCATCTTTACCTCGAAGAATACCAGTAATGAAACCTTTTTTACAGGGAACAAGCAATCGCCATGGTTTGTTGTGGCTTTTGGTATGATTGGTGCCTCGCTGTCCGGGGTGACTTTTATTTCCATTCCTGGCGAAGTAGGAGCCCTGATCTCATCCGCAGAACCCAGTTATAAGGCTTTTTCATATTTCCAGCTTGTTCTGGGCTACCTGCTGGGGTATTTTGTAATTGCAAATGTGCTGATGCCATTGTATTACCGGCTGAACCTGGTGTCTATATACAGTTATCTCGACCAGCGTTTTGGGATCAGTACCTATAAAACCGGATCCTTATTCTTTCTGCTTTCGCAGACCATGGGTGCTTCCCTGCGTTTGTTTCTGGTAGCGGGCGTTTTACAAATTGCATTTTTTGATGCCTATAATATTCCCTTTGCCATTACAGTTACAGTAACCATATTTTTGATCTGGATCTACACCTTTCGCTCGGGTATTAAAACCATTGTCTGGACCGATACGCTTCAAACCCTCTTTATGCTTGTATCGGTGTTGGTGACCATAATGATTGTTTCAAGTAAACTGGATCTTTCATTTAAAGGATTTGTTTCCCTGTTTGATTCACATGAGTATTCCAAAATATTCGTCTGGAACTGGAAAAGTTCCAAATTCTTTCTCAAACAGTTCTTATCAGGAGCCTTCATTGCAATTGTGATGACCGGTCTGGATCAAAACATGATGCAGAAAAACCTGACATGTAAAAACATTGGGGAAGCCAAAAAGAACATGTACTGGTTCAGCGGCATACTGGTGCCTGTGAATTTCTTATTCCTTAGCCTGGGCTTACTGCTCTATGTTTATGCCATCCAAACCGGAATTGCCCTGCCTGAGCGGTCAGACGATCTCTATCCCATCCTTGCACTGCGGCATTTTTCTTCATTTGTAGGCATTGTGTTCCTGCTTGGGATCACTGCTGCTGCTTTTTCCAGTGCAGACTCGGCACTTACAGCGCTGACCACCGCTTTTTGTGTGGACTTCCTGAACCTAAAACAAAAAACGGAAAAAGCACAAAAAAATACCAGGCTCAAGGTTCATATTGGTTTTTCAGTGGTGATGTTCCTGGTTATTGTGATTTTCAGGGCGATCAATAATGACAGTGTGATTACCGCGGTATTTAAAGTCGCCGGATATACTTACGGGCCATTATTGGGCCTTTATGCATTCGGACTTTTTACCAGGTTCAGGGTTAAAGATAAATATGTACCATTGGTTGCAGTATTATCACCCATCCTTACTTATATTATCAGTGCAAACTCTGCCCGATGGTTTAACGGTTATATTTTTGGATTTGAACTCCTGATACTGAACGGTTTGCTTACTTTTGTGGGTTTGTTGATCCTGAGAGGCCGGTCCGGCGAATATGGGAAAAAGGGAGGGGGAGAAAGGGCGACAAGGGAAGGGGGCGAGGTGAGAGGTGCCATGCCTGCCGGCAGGCAGGAGAGGTGAGGGGTTTCCACCCAGGCCACCTCCTTCGCTAAAGCTACGGCTATCAAAGAAGGCTACGGTGGTTAACGTAATGAGGGGCTGTCTCAAAAGTCAGATTACATATCATTCCTGCGAAAGCAGGAATCCATAAGAGCCTGATTTTCACATTACAAAGATTCCGTATCAAGTACGGAATGATGCCATTAGGTTGCTTTTGAGACAGCCCCAATCGACTTACACCGTTTTGTTAAACAAAACAGCACGAGGATTGCATCAGCAATCTGAGTAACGTCGATCTACATGAAGTCTGCCATTTGTTTTGAAACAATGTAACAGTTTGGCATCCGCGCCCCATAAGCATAACCAACCTTATAATAATTAAAGTTGCTTAAACCAAGACCTTTATTAAGACCTCAAAGTCTAATGTTCTAAATGGTTCTTGTGCAACCTGGAAGGAATGAGGACTAATACAGAAAGTAGGTCTAAAAACCTGGCCGGCAGGCAGGTGTTGAGGGATCACCACGATCCGCTGGCGCCGCCACCGCCAAAACTGCCTCCGCCGAAACCGCCAAATCCGCCACCGCCGGATGAAAAATTCCCGAAGGAACCGGAATGCGACCGCCCCGATGATCCTGCCAGAAAGAGAAGGGTCCAGAAGGGCAGATTGCTTCCGACGGCATGGTGCCGCCTCCTGGAGGTCCTGGAAATAAATCCAACGAACATGATGAATAAAAACAAGGCAAAAACCCCTCCAATACCTGCAGCCGGTGCAGATTTGGTCTGCTTGGCGTATTCGTCAGCCGTATATTCTCCACGGGTCAGGGACATCAGAGTGTTTGCAGCGGACAGCAGGCCCTGATAATAGTTGCCATCCCTGAATTGGGGCAGGATCTCAACCTCAATAATCCGTTTGGCAATGGCATCCGGCACAACCGCTTCAAGTCCGTAGCCTGTGGAAATGGAAATTTCACCCTTTTCACTTTTAGTTTTTGGCTTCACCAGGATCAATATGCCATTGTCTTTTCCCTGCCGGCCAATGCCCCATTGTTCTGCAAGGCGAACGGCGTAATCATCGATATCGTAACCGTAAACAGTGGGTACCACCACAATGGCAATTTGAGTGGAGGTCTCCAGATTGAATTGAACCAGATGATCTTCCAGCTGGACGGCTTCTCCGGCTGTCAGAAAGCCGGCAAAGTCATTGACCATCCGCGGCGGATTTTGTTGTGCAGGAAACTCCTGGGCCATTCCCGGGAATGGTAAATTCCATGCAGAAATGATCAGTATTGATAGTATGAGTAATTTCTTCATCTTGATTCTTTATTCCTCTCCGAATGAAATATCATCAGAAAGCTCGTTAATATCATGCTGTCCGTACGGGAAATACTTTTTTAAGGCTTGCCCGGCCATTTGAATGCCCCCGGCCAGTCCGTCTGCATACTTTTCTTCTTTGAATTTTTCAAGGACTGTATCACGAATGTTATCCCAGAAGTCATCCGGTGTAACGGCGTTGATCCCGGCATCCCCAAGTATGGCAAAGGTATGGTTTTCGATAGCTAGATAAAACAAGACGCCATTTCTCAGTTTTGTTTTATGCATGTGCAGTTGGTCAAACAAGAATGCTGCATGATCGAGGGCATCCTCTTTACATGAACGCTCGACATGCACTCTGATCTCACCCGATGTATTTTTTTCAGCTTCACGGATGGCTGCACCGATGCGCTCCTGCTCTTCTTTGGTGAAAAAATCTGATGGTTTCATGTGTCGGTCAGGTATTTGGTTCCTTATTGTTTAAAACTCCACAACGGGTGCTTTTTCAGCTCCTTCAGCAGCTTCAAAGTAGGTTTTCTTATCAAATCCGAAGATGCCTGCGACAATGTTTGTGGGAAAACGCCGGATGTAAGTATTATAACTCCGCGTCACCTCATTAAACCTTCTTCGTTCTACTGCGATACGGTTTTCTGTAGCTTCAAGCTGGGCTTGCAGCTCCAGGAAATTCTGGTTGGCTTTAAGTTCCGGATAGCGTTCAACAACCACCATGAGCCTGGATAATGCTGATGATAATCCGTCTTGTGCAGCCTGGAAATTCTGAAGGATTCCCGCGTTCAGATTTTCGGGATTCACCTGAATTGAAGTGGCCCTGGCACGGGCTTCGATCACCTGGGTAAGGGTTTCCTGTTCAAAATCGGCATATCCTTTTACCGTATTCACGAGGTTTGGTATAAGATCGGCCCTGCGCTGATACACATTTTCTACCTGGGCCCACTGGGCAGTAACCTGCTCATCCAGGGAGACCATTTTGTTATATCCGCAACCGGACAATAAAGGGATGAGCACAATAATCCAAAAAGGTCTGATAATTTTTTTATAATGTTTCATGTGGGGATCATTTAATTAGTATTTAATCGCATTCATTTCATTGCTATAACTTGGTAAAGGGGCATTAAATATACTTATTACAAGCGATAATATTTTCCATTTGTGTCATTATTCATTGATTTGTACAGTGCTGGAAACAATAAAGTAATCTTTAGCTTGAAAATGAAACAGGCTGGAATAGAAATTTCTTGGGAACTGTTTTATATAAGTGTTAAATGCCCGCACCTGATTGTTATAATGTTTTTTTGATTTTTGTATGTTTTGCATTTGTTCAGCGATATGAGCAGCCATTTCAGATCCGGTCGGGCAGTCAGCCTGGATTTTAATAAGAATGGGATCTATAAACTGCAATCCGTCACGAATTTTAATAAAATCGTCATAGATAAGGATTGCAGAATGGTCAAGGCTTTGCCAGAAATCTAACAGTTCAGTAGCAATAAGCAGACTTTCAATGGTTTGGCAGTGTCCTGATGAATCTTCCAACTGGATCAGGGGGCGGCAGACACCTTCGTACTGACCGGCCAGTTCAAAAAAGGTCCCGTTGGTACTGAGGTCCCTTTTTTTCATCCGTCCCAGTGTGGATCTGGCGGAAACAACAGCCAAAAGCAGTAAAACAACAAGGGCTAAATAAAAAAACGCTCTTTTTTTCATGATGAGATCCGTTCAGAATGGCAAATTTAGTTTTTTTTTAATTTTTCTATGATTAAAAAAAAAGGACTGCCTGTTGACAATCCCCTGTTTTCTATTGTATTGAGGTACTATTTTGTTGGCTCGGGAACTATTTCATTATCTACAAGGATCCGTCCGCAATACTCACAAACGATCACTTTCTTCCTGGATTTAATATCCAGTTGCCGTTGCGGTGGGATCTTATTAAAACAGCCCCCACAGGCGTCCCTCTCAATGGTTACCACGGCCAGTCCGTTTCGCGCATTGGTTCTAATACGCTGGTAAGCGGAAAGCAGCCTTGGTTCAATTACTTTCCGGATCTTCTCTGAACTGGCAATCAGTTCCTTTTCTTCTTTCTGTGTATCTTTAATGATCTCATCCAGTTCGCCTTTTTTGGCCTCCAGATCCTGCTGGCGTTCTTCCAGTACCTTTACAGAAACGTCCATCACTTTTTTCTTTTCGTCAACCTTGACAGTGAATTCACGGATACGCTTTTCACACAATTCTATCTCCAGCGTCTGGTATTCCATTTCTTTGGAAATGGAATCAAACTCCCTGTTGTTCCGCACATTTTTTTGCTGCTCTTCATACTTTTTAATAAGGGCCTGGGCATCAACGATCTCATTTTTCCTTTTTGCAACAGTTCCCTCAAAACCGGCCACTTCCTCTTCGAAATTTTTTATCCTGGTTTCAAGACCTGCAACCTCATCTTCAAGGTCCTGGACTTCAAGAGGCAGTTCGCCTCTGAGGATCCTGATCTTGTCGATGGAAGAATCAGCCAACTGCAATTCATATAACGCCCGAAGTTTATCTTCAACGGTAATCTCAGTCTGCACTTTAGCCACTTTTGCTTTAGCCATTTCTTAATAAAAATTTACTGGATTAGTATTCACCTCCGAAATTCGAATTGCAAATGTAGGGAATTTTTTCTTAAGTAAGGCACTAAAAATTTCTTTCACATAACGCTCACTTTCATAATGTCCCACGTCAATCATCAGTATCCTGTCATCAGCTTCAAAGAAGTCGTGGTATTTAAAATCTCCCGACACAAAAGCATCGGATCCTGAACGGATGGCATCGTTTAATAAGATACTGCCGGCCCCTCCGCAAACAGCTACTTTATTAATCTCCCTGTTGTTCAGACTGGTATGTCTGAGGGTGTGAAGATTGAGTGTTTTTTTCAGGTGGTTAAGAAAATCCGGTTCAGAAACCGCCTTATTCAGATTACCCACCATGCCCATGCCAGCCATGGGAAACACATTCTCCAAAGGATACAGGTCGTATGCCACTTCCTCGTATGGATGGGCATTTAACAAAGCCTGCACCACCTTATTTTTCAGGTGTCCCGGCAAAATGGTTTCCAATCTCAATTCTTTTTCAAAATTGATGGTGCCCTTTTTCCCAATGAAGGGGTCGGTATTACTGCCACCCCTGAAACTGCCTGTGCCATTCAGTGTAAAACTGCATTGGTCATAATTACCAATAACCCCTGCACCTGCCTCAAAGATTGCATTTCTGACCGTTTCTATGTGATCTTCGGGAATAAAGGTCACCAGCTTCAGCAGGTAATTTTCAACCGGTTTGAGGATCACCGGGTTTTTCAGACCGATCAGGGAAGCAAGAAATGAATTCACACCTCCCGTGATGGCATCCAGGTTGGTATGGCAGGCATAGACTGCTATGTTATTTTTCACAGCTTTAATAACCATTCGCTCAGTTGCATTGCTTCCGGTAAGTTTTTTTAACCCTTTGAAGATGAGTGGGTGGTGGGCAATGATGAGACCGGCCTTTTTTTCGATGGCTTCTTCCATGACGCCAGGGGTTACATCAAGGGTTGCCAGGGCAGATTTTATGGTCCGTTCAGGATCGCCGATAATCAGGCCGGCGTTGTCGTATGATTCCTGGAGCTGCAGAGGCGCTATGGATTCAAGGTAGGATGTGAGTTCTTTAATTTTCACAAGAAAAAATTATCATGGACTTTGCATCGGGTGTTTTACAACTGATTACGTACTTCAATCATTAATTCCCTGAGTTCTTTTAAAGTTTTGATCACTTCAAAGTTATTCTTTGTGTCATCCTTGTTCTCCTTGATCTTTTTCCTGGCCCCTTTCAGGGTCATCCCCCGTTCCCTGACCAGATGAAAGATCAGATGGAAGTTGTCCACATCGGGTTGTGTAAACAGTCGGTTTCCCTTCTTATTTTTTTTTGGTTTTATAACATCAAATTCTTTCTCCCAATACCTGATCAGGGAGGTCTTTACATTAAATATCTCAGCCACTTCACTGATGGAATAGAACAGCTTTTCAACCTTCTTTTCCTTATACGGCATAATTGAAGTGTTTAATTAAGTAATTCATGTAAGGAGCACTAAGTTAATAAATAATCCTTAAATGTTCATTCAGAATTTCTATTTTTCACCAAGACAATAGAGGTACCCATTCCGTGAGGCGATATAGATCCGGTGGTCAAATGCAACGGGAGTCGCTTCAAAGGATCCGGGGAATCTGGCCAGCAACTTGAAATTCATCAGGCTGTCATACCGGAACAGATGTACTCCGTTATAACCTGCGGCAATCAGCTTGTCTTCAACAAATATGGGTGTCGATATGGAAGGGCCAATATACTTTTTGTAAATCAGTTCAGGAGTATTAAACTGCGTCAGGCTGTCCGGTCCTGCTACGGTGGAATCGGCACTGATCTTTTGATGATCAACCACATAGAGGTATCCATCAATACCGGTAAATGCGGCCAGCTTTGGTTCCCCGTCGTCTGCATAGGAATCGTTTATTCCAACCGATCCGACTACTCCGCCTTCCCAACTCACAAATTCATGGTCCTCTGTGGGGAAATACCATACAACAGCCGCATTTCCTTCTTTTGAAGGATCAAGTTTCATAATGCCACCCAAACCTCTGATGTATTGTTTCTCAACAGAGATTATAAGGTTGCTGTCCGATGTTACGATGGCGGAACCATCCATATCGGATCCTACATAAAATTCCCAGTCTAAAACCTTCGAACTCAGATTGTATCCCCATACTCTTCCCGATCCTGAGGCTATATAGATCTTTCCATTCAGCAAACCTGGAGAGCTTTCAGTCACCACATTGTATGCATGCCCCTCAACATCCTCCATTTTGTAAAGTTTGAACTCCCGGATAATCGCCGGTTGCAGCATACCGTCTTTCATCCGGGCTTTTTCAGGATCAGGATCCAATACCGTAAAGAGGGAATTCTCAAGTCCGATATACAATGTATCGTTGACAATAAGCGCAGAACCGTCCACATCGCGGCTGTAGGAGTGGGTCCACTTGCTGTCCAGCCGCCACAATTCCTTTCCCGTATAATAGGAGATGGCGCGGAATGAGGGGATGTGTTTTGCATCCAGAAAATTGCCTGTTCCAAGACGGCTTCCCTGGAAAATGATGGCCGAATGAGCCGGATCTGCAGCCTCCGGAAACAGTCCGATAGTTCCGGTACCCTTTACCACATCATCAAAGGCGTACTGCCACACCAGGCTGCCGTCTGAAGTCCGGATCTTTTTGAGGTTGTGGTCGTAGGAACCCTGTATGAGAAAAAGCTCCCCCCTCTCCTTTACCAGCAAAGGCTGACCGGTCCATCCGGCACCGGCCCATATCCGTGATCCGGATTTTCTGGAGATGACCGTTTCACCTTTTCCCAGATAATGTTTCCAGATTACGGCCAGGGAATCGGGTGCATCCCTTCCATAAAAGTTTCTCTGGCTATTTCCGAGGAAGGTGGGGATGATCAGCTCAATATCTGCTGTTACGGCTGTATCGTATGACTGAAGCGGGATTTGAATACTGTCCTGAATAGAAGTCTCAGTGAATTGAAAAAAAATCGGGTTCATCCTGAAGAAAAACCCGAAGCTGAGAAAGAGTATGGTGATTTGAAAGGATTTGGACATCCTAGTCAAATGACTGTCCGCTCTTCATGGAAAGTATGATCATCCGGTCCCACTCTTCTGCAGACAGGTCGTTAAAGTAGTAATTTATAGGATTCACTTTTTTACCATTCTGGTGTACCTCATAATGGAGGTGTGGGGCAGTGGACAGTCCGGTGCTTCCAACAAATCCTATAATGTCTCCCCGCTTAACCTTCTGGCCCTTTTTAACATTAAAACCGTTTAAATGACTTAAATGTCCATACCTGGTTTTATAGCCAAACCCATGGTCAACAACGATCTGGTTGCCATAGCCGCGCCTTGAAGTGATCACCCGGACAACTTTGCCATTACCTGTGGCATACACCGGAGTCCCTGTGGGCGCTGTAAAGTCCATGCCATAATGAAAACGCCGGATCTTATAAATGGGATGGATCCTGTATCCCCATCCTGAGGCAGTCTTTTTCAGGTCTTTATTGGCGATGGGCTGTATGGCCGGAACACTGGCAATCATGTCTTCCTTGTTCTTTGCAAGGTCAATGAGGGCATCGTACGATTTGGATTGCACATACATCCGTTTTGTGATCGCATCCAGTTGTTTGGCTGTATTGATCACAATTTCAGAGTTATCATAGCCTTCAAGATCACTGTAACGGTTTACACCACCAAGCCCCTGGGACCTGACAGAACCGGAAATGGGTTCCGCTTCAAAAATGGTACGGTACAGGTCATCATCCCGCTGTTCAAGATCTGCAAGGACTACACCTACCTGATTTAATTTCTTATTGAGGATCTCATATTGTGCCAATAATTGATTGTTCTCTCTTTTAAGCCGGCGCTCTTTAGGAGAATCAAAAAATTGTGAAAACACAAGCATATAAACCCCTGCCAGAAGCAAACTTCCGACAAAATAGGCCAGGAACTTAAGTACGCGATCCTTAAAGCTCCGTTGGATCTGGTCATACCGTAATGATTCAGAATTAAACTTAAATTTTACTTTAGTCATTGGTTCCTGCCTTTATAAAAAAGATCAGAATTGGACAAAACTAAACGAAAAAAACTAATTTTACAAGCGAATGTCCGGGGAAATGTTAAATTTCTTCTATACAACCATATGATATTCAGATTGTTTTCCAGTTATGACAAGCTCAGAAATACGCAAATCATTCCACGATTTTTTTAAATCTAAACAACATGAAATTGTGGGCTCTGCCCCCATGGTTGTGAAAAACGACCCCACGCTGATGTTCACCAACGCCGGCATGAATCAGTTTAAGGATATTTTCCTCGGAAACAAGGAGCCCCAGGCACCCAGGATTGCAAACACTCAAAAATGCTTACGGGTATCTGGCAAGCATAACGACCTGGAGGAAGTGGGACTGGATACCTGCCACCATACCATGTTTGAGATGCTTGGCAACTGGTCGTTTGGCGATTATTTTAAGAAAGAGACCATTGCCTGGGCTTTCGAATACCTTGTGGAGGTCTTGAAAATCCCGGCCGATCGCCTCTTTGCAACCATTTTTAAAGGCAGTCCCGGTGAATCACTTGAGAGGGATGGAGAAGCTTATGTTTTTTGGTCCGGTATCCTGAAACCGGATCACATTCTTGACGGATCAAAAAAAGATAATTTCTGGGAAATGGGCGATACCGGACCTTGTGGCCCATGCTCAGAGATCCACATTGACCTCAGACCGGATAAAGAACGTGAAAAAGTGCCCGGGAGTTTACTGGTGAATAAAGACCACCCGCTGGTCATAGAGATCTGGAACCTGGTATTCATTCAATATAACAGATTGTCAAACGGCACCCTGGAACGGCTGCCTTTGAAACATGTGGATACAGGCCTGGGATTTGAACGTTTGTGTATGGTGGTTCAGGGACACACATCGAATTATGATACCGACTTGTTTCAATCCATAATTGCAGAGATCTCAGCCATCAGCAAAATAAAATACGGAAAGGATGAAAAATCCGACATTGCCATGCGGGTTGTGGCCGACCATCTGCGTGCGGTTTCCTTTTCCATTGCCGATGGCCAACTCCCCTCCAATGTGAAGGCCGGTTATGTCATACGGCGGATCCTCAGAAGGGCCATCCGTTATGGGTATTCTTTCCTGGGACTCAACGATCCCTTTATTTACAAACTGGTTCCTGTACTGGCCAAAAACCTTGGCAGTGCCTTTCCGGAACTCCTTGCTCAGGAATCGTTTATATCCAGGGTCATCCGGGAAGAAGAAGCCTCATTCCTGAAAACACTTGAAACCGGTATCAGGAAGCTGGAGGAACTGACCGGGCATATTAAGAAACAAAACCGGAAAATACTAAGCGGGGCTTCAGCCTTCCTGCTGTACGATACCTATGGATTCCCGCTGGACCTTTCTGAGCTCATACTAAAAGAACAGGGCCTGAAAGTCAATAGAAATGAATTCCGCCAGCACATGGATGCCCAAAAAATACGGTCGCGCAACGCCGGAAAACAGGATGCAGATGATTGGGTGGAACTGGCTGAAATAAAAAAGGAGTCGTTCCTGGGCTATAAGCAAACAGAGGCACAAGTTCACATTGCCAAATACCGCAAGGTGGTCCGGCAAAACAAAACCCTGTACCATCTGGTCATGGATGCCACACCATTTTATGCTGAAAGTGGCGGACAGGTCGGGGACCAGGGGTTTTTAATAACCCATTCAGAATCCATTGAGGTTATTGACACCAGAAAAGAAAATGAGCTGACAATACACATCACAGGAAAACTTCCGGAAGATCCCGGCGCTGAATTTACTGCTGCAGTGAATCCGCAACGGAGACTGCAAACAGCCTGCAACCATACCGCCACACATCTTCTGCATAAAGCACTGAGACATGTCCTGGGGGCACATGTCGAACAAAAAGGATCCCTGGTTCATCCGGATTATCTCCGCTTTGATTTCAGTCATTTCCGGAAACCCGGTGATGATGAGCTGCTGGCAATTGAAGAAAATGTGAATGCAGATATCCGGGCAAACCATGCACAGAAATCCGGAATTATGAACTGCCGGAAAGCCATCAGGGAAGGAGCCATTGCCCTTTTTGGTGAAAAATATACAGAAAATGTCCGTATCATCAGGTTTGGGGACTCCAAAGAGTTATGTGGAGGCACCCATGTTCAAGCCACCGGACAGATCGGTTTCTTTAAGATTACTTCTGAAGGTTCCACCTCCTCCGGTGTCCGGAGGATCGAAGCCATAACCGGCCGGGCTGCAGAATCTTATGTGCATGACCAGGAAGCTTTGCTTTCTAAAATCAGGGAACTGCTCAACGGCGCCGGAGACATTGAAAAGACCCTGGAGGATCAAACCTCGGAACTGCGACGTCTGAGAAAAATTGTGGAGACCGGTGATAAGGAGAAACTCAAAAACCTGAAACAGGAACTGCTCAAAAAACAAAAACAATCCTCCGGTGTTAATACCATTATTGAACAGGTGGATCAAAATATCAGTGTTGCTGAATTAAAAGATCTGGCCTTTCAACTTCGCGAACAGGTGGATCAACTTTTTTGTTTTCTTGGTCTGGCAGTTGAGGGGAAAGCCCATCTGATCCTTGTGATCTCAGACCCGGTACTTAAATCAAAGAATCTAAATGCCAGTACGCTTATCAGGGAATTTTCCAAACCTGTTCAAGGGGGTGGCGGGGGAGAGGCCTTTATTGCCACTGCCGGCGGGAAAAATGCAAAAGGCATTCCTGAAGCTCTGAAAATGGTGAAGGAATTTGTCAGCCGGTGGTAACTACCCCTCTCCTTCCCTGCGGTCAGGATCCACGGGGCTGTCTCAAAAGTGTATTTTACTTGAAAGAAGATGAAGGGCTGAAGCCCGGTGATGTTCCCGTTCATTACCCCGGCATAAATGCCGGAGTTAGTCAGGGCCCGGTATCTGAGATGCGTATAACTAACTTCGTCCTTCCCGCCTGCCTTTTGGAAAAGTACGGCGGGCACTGTAGGGCGGAGTTGAAAAGTACAGAAACGCTAATAGGGCTTTAGCCCTGCATTTTC